>URWP01000030.1 GCA_900551645.1 uncultured Bacteroides sp. | reverse complement strand
AGTGACAACCTTATCAGGTTTTAATACGAAAAAGGTGTAAACCTATATATGATTTTAATTATTAACCCGTCAACTAAGTTCAGTACACCTCATATGTCTTTTATCTATATGTTTCCTTTAAAATTCAGTCGATAAAAACAACCGTTTGTATCGGTTAAAACATCCGTTCGTTTGAAGTAAAACATCCGTTCGTTTAGAATGCAATGTCCGTTCGTTTTTTCTATCTGTATGTTCATGCGGAATATCGTATATTGAAATGTCGTTTGTTTATTCATCGATGAAAATTCTTGTGTCTCCTGATGGGAAGAATTGTATGTAAGAGCGATTCTATAGTCTTGGATAATACCTTTCATTCTCGTTTGAAAGGGCATTTTGGAGGCCGAATGCATGTTTTACGGCAGATTTTGAACATAATTATTATCATTTGAACAAATAGGAAAGCGCTTTTGAACATACATGTCAGCCTTTTGTATAAACAGAATATCTTATGTTTTTTTATTGTATTAATATTGTAGGCGGAAAAATAAATGGTTTCAGTCGGGGCATATGTCGGTACATTGGGTAAATGCTGGCGTCCTTTGGGAAAAGAGGATAAAATTATGTGTCGGGTGGTAATTTATTGTACAAGTTTAGTCCGGAGTATTATTTCTGATAACAGAACAGAAGATATTTTTTAGAATTAAATAAGATGCTATGAAAAAAGTGTTGTTTTTCTTATTTGCAGTCAGTATGGTCTTTTTCTCTCGTGCACAGGGACCTTGGGGACCACAAAGTAAGGTGGTGACCGATACCATCTATAGTGAAATATTGAAGGCAGAAAGGGCATATACCATTTACCTGCCGAAAAGTTATGAAGTCGATAAAACACGCAGTTATCCGATTCTTTATCTGTTGCATGGTGTAATGGGGGTAAATACCAGTTGGTTCACTGACCAGCGTGCCGGTGAGGTTGCCGACCTGTTGATGGCCTCCGGTGAGGCATGTGAAATGATTATTGTCAGTCCCAATGCCGGTGGAAACCCCTACAAAGGTGACTGGAACGGGTATTTCAATATGCCTGGATGGGCCTACGAGGATTTCTTTTATCAGGAATTCCTTCCATTCATTGAAAAGACTTACCGTGTGAAGGCTGACAAACAACATCGTGCTATCGCCGGATTATCAATGGGAGGCGGTGGAACAGCAAGTTATGCACAGCGTCATCCGGATATGTATTGTGCAGCTTATGCTATCAGTGCGTTGATGGATATTCCTGAGGTAGGAGCCATGCCTTCTCAGAGTCCTGATGATAAGATGGCTATCTTAACGAAATCAGTACAGGAGCATAGTTGCATTAAATATGTTCTTAATGCCGATGATGCAACGAAGAAGAAGATTCGTTCGGTACAATGGTTTGTGGATTGTGGAGACGATGATTTTTTGCTTGACCGTAATATCGAATTTTTCCAGGCGATGCGTCAGGCACAGATACCTCTTCAGTTCAGGGTACGCGATGGAGGACATGTCAATGAATATTGGCATTCGGCACTCTATACCTGTTTACCTTTTGTCAGTCGTTGTTTTGGAAAATAATCATTTAAGACTATAAATGTATGCAGATGAAACGATTATTTGTGGTAGCTGCAGTCCTTTTGATGAGTGCTGCAACATGGGCACAACAGGCCTTGTGGGGAACAGCTCCGGTAGTTTCTCCAGATATTCATGATGATAATACAGTAACTTTCCGTCTGAAGGCACCTAAAGCGGTCAGTGTACAGGTTACCGGCGATTTTCTTCCTGCGCGACCGATAGATACGCCTAGGGGAGTATGGGAAGCACCGGGTATAGCCGACCTGAAGGAAGGAAAAGATGGTGTTTGGGAATTTACAACCGCTGCTCCGCTAAAACCGGAACTCTATAGTTATTCTTTCATTGTGGACGGATTGAAGATTATGGATCCGAGTAATGTATATATGATTCGGGATGTGGCAACTGTAACTAATGTATTCATTATCGGTGGTGGACGTGCCGATTTGTATAAGGTAAACGATGTGCCTCATGGAACTGTAAGTCGTATGTGGTATGATAGTCCTACGCTAGGAATGGACAGACGGATTACAGTATATACTCCCGCTGGTTATGAGACGAGTGGAAAGCGTTATCCGGTATTTTATCTGCTTCATGGGGCTGGAGGCGATGAAGAGGCCTGGATAAATCTGGGACGTACTTCGCAGATACTGGATAACCTGATTGCAGAAGGTAAAGCTGAGCCGATGATTGTGGTGATGACTAACGGAAATGCCTGGCAGGAGGCTGCTCCAGGTGAATCTTCAAAGGGGTATACAGTGCCTTCTATGCGTCCAGAAGAGGCCAAGAATGCTGTTGAAGGCGGGTTTGAACTGGCTTTTCCCGATGTCGTGAAATTTGTGGAAAAGAATTTCCGTACGAAGAAGGGACGTGCCAACCGTGCGATTGCCGGACTTTCGATGGGTAGTTTTCATTCTGCTAACATTTCGCGTTATTATCCGGATATGTTCGGATATGTAGGGCTGTTTTCAGGTGTTACTTCGAAAAATGAGGAATCAACCAGTCCGGTATATACTGATTTTGATGCAAGACTGAAGGTTCAGTTCTCTAAAAAACCTTTGTTATATTATATTGCCTGTGGTAATACGGATTTCGTATTCAAAAGTGTGACTGACTATCGTAAGATGTTGGATGAGAACGGATATAAGTATGAATATTATGAAAGTGACGGCGGACATATCTGGCGTAACTGGCGTATCTATCTGACAGAATTTGCTCCGAAATTGTTTAAATAATTAGAAATCAATATTTTGTAAATTTAATAATATGAAAAAACAACTTTTTTCAATGGCAGTAGTTGCTGCGACATTATGTGCTTGCGGTTCGGGAACGCCGCAATTGGGGAAGAATTCTATCGATGAGGTGATTGGAGCCATGACTTTGGAAGAAAAGGCTCATTTGGTAGTGGGTACAGGTATGAAAGGTTTTTCGGGAGACAGTGCTGTGATAGGTACTACGAAAACGTTGGTACCTGGTGCTGCAGGAACCTCTTATCCGATTGAACGTTTGGGGATTCCTGCTGTTGTTCTGGCTGATGGTCCTGCCGGGTTGCGTATTGATCCGATTCGTGAAGGGGATTCTGCCACTTATTATTGTACACATTTCCCAATCGGTACGCTGTTGGCTTCTACTTGGAATCAGGAGCTGGTAGAGCAGGTTGGTCAAGCTATCGGTAACGAAGTGTTGGAATATGGTGCCGATGTCTTGTTGGCTCCGGCTTTGAATATTCACCGTAATCCACTTTGCGGACGTAACTTTGAGTATTACTCTGAAGATCCTGTCGTCTCTGTTAAGATAGCCGCTGCATATGTACGGGGTGTACAGAGTAATGGGGTAGGTACATCTATCAAGCATTATGCAGCCAATAACCAGGAAACAAACCGTACCGGAAATGATGCCCGTGTATCTCCGCGTGCCTTGCGTGAGATTTACTTGAAAGGCTTCGAGATTGCGGTAAAAGAATCTGCTCCTTGGACAGTAATGTCTTCTTATAATTACCTGAATGGTACTTATACTTCTGAAAGTGTAGAATTGCAGACTACTTTACTTCGCGATGAATGGGGATTCAAAGGTATGGTAATGACCGACTGGTTCGGAGGAAAAGATGCCATTGCGCAGATGAAGGCCGGCAACGATATGTTGCAGCCGGGTACTGATAAACAATATGAAGCCATCATTGAGGGAATAAACAGCGGTAAACTGGATATGGCTGTACTCGACCGGAATGTAAAACGTATTCTGGAAATGATAGTTCAGACACCGCGTTTCAAAGGTTATCAGTATTCCAATAAACCGGATTTGAAGGCTCATGCGGCTGTAAACCGCCAATCAGCTACAGAAGGTATGGTATTGTTGAAAAATGATAAGGAAACTTTGCCTTTGGCTTCTTCAGTCAAGAATGTCGCTCTGTTCGGTTGTACTTCTTATGATTTTATCGCCGGTGGAACAGGTTCTGGTAACGTGAACCGTGCTTATACGGTTTCATTGCTTGACGGTTTGAAGAATGCCGGTTATGCTGTTGATGAAAATCTGAAGAATACGTATGAACAGTATGTCGCTGCAGAGAACAAGCGTTTGCAGGAAGCCAAGAAAGAATGGTTTATGCCATTGTCTCGTCCGACTGAAATGAAACTTGATGCTTCACAAGTAAATCAGTTGGCTACCAAGGCAGACGTTGCATTGGTGACAATCGGTCGTACATCAGGTGAATTCCTTGATCGTCAACGTGCAGATTTCAATCTGAACAAAGAAGAAATGGATTTGCTGAAGTCTGTATGCAACGCATTTCATGCAGTCGGTAAGAAGGTGGTAGTAGTACTTAATATCGGCGGTGTAATAGAAACTGCTTCTTGGAAATCTTTGCCGGATGCCATTCTTTGTGCTTGGCAGGCGGGACAGGAAGGTGGTAATAGTGTAGCCGATGTACTGAGCGGTAAGGCTTCTCCTTCCGGTCGCTTGACAATGACTTTCCCGGTTAAATTCGAAGACGCTGCTTCTTCTGCCAATTTCCCGATTGACTTGAAAGCCAACATTGATATTACAAATAAGGAACAGCAGAAAGGAAATGTCAAAAATGTAGACTATACCAATTATGAAGAAGGAATTTATGTAGGTTACCGTTATTTCGACAGTTTTAATAAAGAAGTATCTTATCCTTTCGGTTACGGTTTGTCGTATACTTCTTTCAGTTACAGCAATCCTGCAGTGAAGTTTGATAACGGTGTTTATACTGTTACGGTAGATGTACAGAATACAGGTAAGGTTGCAGGTAAGGAAGTGGTACAGCTGTATGTTTCGGCTCCGGATGCTGCCAAATGTAACAAACCGGAAAAAGAATTGAAAGCTTTCGCTAAAACAGCCGAACTGAAACCGAATGAAAAAGTAACTGTAACTTTGAAGGTAAATGCTGCTGATTTGGCTTGGTTTGATGAGGCTTCTTCATCATGGGTTGTGGATGCCGGAACATATAACTTCCTTATCGGTGCTTCTTCACGCGATATCAAGGCTACACTTCAAGCTGATGTCACAGCTTCTTCACAGAAAGTCAATGATATTTTGAAACCTAAAGAACCTGTTCAGGAATTGAAGAGATAATCGGGTTCGTAGTAAATGAGAAAGGCCCGGTGAATAATCCGATTGGATTTTATCGGGCCTTTCTATAATCTTTTATATATCTATCAACAGAATGTTATGAATAAGAAAGTTTTTTTATCGCTGGTTTTGGCGACAAGTATGTTTACGGCTACTGCTCAACAAGTAGCACCTGCTATTCCGCGGGATGAAAAGATAGAACAGCAGGTGGAAGCATGGTTGCAGAAGATGACGCTCGAAGAGAAAATCGGACAGATGTGTGAGCTGACTATCGATGTATTGCAACAGCGTACCAATCCGTTTGAGGGACTGAACATGGAGAATCTGAAGGTAGCCGATTTGCAGAAGATTCTCAAGAAATATAGCATAGAAAAAGAGTTCGATCTTTCAGGTGGAATCCCGGATAAGGACGTGATGATGAAAATCTACATGCGTATTCAGGGAATTGAAAGTCAGAAAGGTTTCCAACTCAGTGAAGCTATGTTGGATTCTGTTATCGGTAAATACAAAGTAGGTTCTATCCTGAATGTTCCTAACGGTAAGGCACAGACGGTGCAGAAATGGCAGGAAATTATCAAACGTATCCAGGAAAAGTCTATGGAAGAGATTGGCATTCCTTGTATCTATGGAGTCGACCAGATTCATGGGACAACCTATACGTTGGGGGGGAACTTTCTTTCCGCAAGGAGTTAATATGGGAGCTACTTTCAATCGTGAGCTGACACGCAGAGGCGCGGAAATCTCTGCTTATGAAACAAAGGCGGGAGGTATTCCTTGGACTTATGCACCGGTTACAGACCTTGGTCGTGACCCGCGCTGGCCACGTATGTGGGAAAATTATGGGGAAGACTGTTACCTGAATGCAGAAATGGGACGTGAAGCTGTTCTCGGTTTTCAGGGAAATGACCCGAACCATATCGGTGATAATTCAGTAGCTGCCTGTATGAAGCATTACATGGGTTATGGTGTCCCTGTTTCTGGAAAAGACCGTACTCCTTCTTCTATTACTGAACAGGATATGCGTGAGAAGCATTTCGCGCCTTATCTGGAAATGGTAAAGAACGGGGCCTTGTCTGTTATGGTGAATTCTGCCATGAATAATGGTTTGCCCTTTCATGCCAATTATGAGTTGCTTACCGAATGGCTGAAGGAAGATTTGAATTGGGATGGTATGATTGTGACCGATTGGGCTGATATCAACAATCTTTATAGTCGTGACCACATTGCAAAAGACAAAAAAGAAGCCATCAAACTTGCTATTAATGCAGGTATCGATATGTCTATGGATCCTTACGATTGGAAATTCTGTACGTTGCTGAAAGAGCTGGTAGAAGAAGGAGAAGTACCGATGAGCCGTATTGACGATGCTGTACGTCGTGTCTTGCGCTTAAAATACCGGTTGAACTTGTTCGAGAAGCCCTATTATGATTTGAAGGATTTTCCATTATTCGGCAGTGCTGAACATGCCGCAGATGCCTTGAAGGCTGCCGAAGAGTCGCTTGTGTTGTTGAAGAATACCGATGGTATTCTTCCGTTGGAAAAAGGAAAGAAAATTTTGGTAACCGGTCCGAATGCTAATTCAATGCGAAGCCTGAACGGTGGTTGGTCATATACCTGGCAGGGTAGTAATGCTGAGGACTGTTCGGAACCGTATAATACAATTCTGGAAGCCTTTACCAATAAGTTCGGTGCTGAAAATATTGTCTATGAAGCTGGAGTGACTTACAATGAAAAAGGAAACTGGTGGGAAGAAAATGCTCCGGAAATAGAGAAAGCTATTGCGGCAGCTGCTCAGGTAGACTATATAGTGGCTTGTATCGGTGAAAATTCTTACTGTGAAACTCCGGGTAACTTGACCGACTTGACACTTTCTGAGAACCAGCGTAACCTGGTAAAGGCATTGGCTAAAACCGGCAAGCCTGTCATTCTGGTTCTTAATGAGGGACGTCCTCGCATCATAGCCGATATTGAACCGTTGAGTAAGGCGGTTGTCAATGTCATGTTGCCGGGTAATTACGGTGGCGATGCTTTGGCTAATCTGGTAGCCGGTGATGCTAATTTTAGTGGCAAGATGCCTTATACTTATCCGAAGGAAATCAATTCGTTGATTACTTATGATTATAAGCCATGTGAACATATCGGTAAACAGATGGAAGGTGCTTATAATTACGATGCCGTGGTAAATGTTCAGTGGGCATTCGGTTACGGTTTGAGTTATACCACTTTTGCTTACAGTAATCTGAAGGTCGATAAGACCAGCTTCACTGCTGATGATGTACTTACTTTTACAGTTGATGTAAAGAATACTGGTAACCTGGCCGGTAAGGAAAGTGTATTGCTTTTCAGTAGTGATCTGGTAGCTTCACTTACTCCGGATAACCGTCGTCTGCGTGCATTCGATAAGGTAGAATTACAGCCGGGCGAAACTAAAACTGTTACTTTGAAGGTAAAAGGTTCTGATTTGGCTTTCGTTGGTTATGACGGTAGATGGATTCTGGAAGCAGGAGATTTTCGTATGCAGGTAGGTAATCAGGTAGTTGAAGTCGCTTGTGCGCAGACAAAGAAATGGGATACTCCCAATAGATGATTATTATCTGAATAAAACTTGACTGATAAACGTAAAGAGGAAATCTGAATGCTTACTATTTTAGGCAGATTTCCTCTTTTGTGAGAAAATTTTCTTATAGGGTAGAAAAAGGTTTTTAAGGGATGAAAAAAAGCCTGTGCTAAGGAGTAAATCTCTTTTAGTACAGGCTTTTATGTTATAAGAATAATGTTCTGTTATTCTTTACTCAAAGCTTCATCGATAGCGGCTATTTTTTTCTGAACCAGTTCCATATCTGCTTTCAGTCGTTCTATTTTCCGGTTGATTTCAGATACCAGAGAATTTCCTTTCTTAGATGAAGAATTGAGGAAACCCAAGTTGTTTTCATAGGTTTGGATGTCGTTCTTCAGTCCTTCGTAAGTGCGGACCAATTTTTCACGGTCTCTATACAGATTGCCTTCCTTGTTCAGACCAGATTTGAAACTGTTCAGTTTCTTTTCTGTAGCAGAGAGATGCAATTTGTCGAACAGACGGTCTATTACGGTATGGTATTCCTTATATAACCGGTCTTTTTCCTTGAAAGGTACGAAACCTATGCTGTTCCATTCTTTCATGAGGGCGCGAGTCTTGTCGGCTGTTGCTTCGTCAGTTGTTCCAGTTTCATCCAAAGCCTTGAGCTGGTTGATGACAGCTTCTTTTTTTGCTTGATTTTCAGATTCGATGCTTCGTTGTGAAGAAGTGGCTTTGTTTTTCTGTTCAAAGAAATAGTCACAGGCACCGATGAAACGTTTCCATACGGCATCCGAATGTTTTTTGGCTACTGGACCGATAGTTTTCCATTCTTTCTGTAATTTGGTCAGGATATCGGCTGTTTCTTTCCAGTCTGTGCTGTCTTTCAGCGATTCGGCTTTTTCACACAGTGCTTTTTTCTTTTCCAGATTTTCGGCCATACTTTCTTTGATGGATTTGAAGAAAGCGGCTTTGCGACGGAAAAATTCATCACAGGCGGCACGGAAACGTTCGAAAATCTTTACGTTCATCTTTTGAGGAGCATAGCCTATGGTTTTCCATTTAGCTTGCAGAGCCAGAATTTCCTGAGTCTTATCTTCCCAGTCGGCAAAGGTTTTGAATGTATCGTATTCCATTGATTCTACGATTTCGCAGATAACTGTCTTTTGGTCCAGATTATTCTGCTCCTTTTCTTTCAATTCCTCAAAATGTTGTTGGTGGCGTCGGTTGACTGTGGTCGATGCGGCTTTGAAGCGTGTCCAGATGCTTTCACGTAATTCTTTTGCTACTGGTCCTATACTGCGGAATTCCTGGTGCAGTTTCTGGAGTTGATGAAATGCCGATACCACATCGGGTTCAGTTGCCAGTTTTTCGGCAGCCTCGCACAAATGCAGTTTGGCTTCCAGATTCTTTTTGAAATCATATTCGCGAAATTCATTGTTTAATTTCAGCATGTCATAGAATTTTTCGGTATAAAGCTGATAGCTTTTCCATAATTCATTGACCTTAGCTGCAGGTATCTGTTTGATATCGTTCCATTCTTGTTGCAACTGTTTGAATTCATTGTAACGTTTACCGGTATCTTCTGGTGTTTCGGTAAATTCTTTCATTTTATCAAGAATGGCCAGTTTCTTAGCTAGATTTTCTTCTTTTTCCTGCTCTTGGGCAGCTGTCAGGGCATTCCGTTTTTCTTTGATAGATCCCATGACTTGTTTGAATTCAGCTTCTAATGGGTCTGAAGCCGGAATAAAATCTTCTGCTTTTCCTCCTTCTTCAACGAACTTCTTGCGGGCGATTTCCTGTTCAGCTTTATGTAGTTTATAGAAATTCTGTTTTAAGGCATCGATTTCCTGTTTATCTGCATTGCAGGCGTCTTCATCTATTTCTTTCAGACGTTGTATTACTTCCTCTTTAGTCAGTTTAGAAGGAAGTGCTACATTTTCAGTTTCTTCGATAGGGGAAACCGAAACGGAAGGTGTATTTTCCACCGGAGTTTCAGTTAATGGGCGGTTTGTATCATTTAATTCCATCGTGTGTAGATTTTAAGTATATGCTTACTTGAAGTATCATTACAAAATAAACAAATTAAATCTGATTTTCATATTTTTTTGCAAGTTATTTTTAGTCTTATCCCTGTTTTTCTTCCCTTTTTTTACGAAATGCTATTCAAGCAGGTCTTTTCTGTGAAAGAATTTCATTGCAGATATGGAGGAAATCTGTATGGTTATTGATATTGGGGAGATTAATGAAACAGAAACCGCTGGAAAAGAAGGTCTCGGTTTCCAGCGGTCAGGTCATATATATAAATATGGTGTATCAGGAGAGCATGACAGTGATGCCCATATAGAGCAGCATGCCAATGATATCGTTTGTAATGGATATGAACGGACCGGTAGCGATAGCCGGGTCTATTTTCAATTTCTCCAGTGTCATAGGAACCAATGTGCCGAAGATAGAAGCAAACATCACGACAGCAAACAGGCTGATGGATACGGAATAGCTGACTGTAGCACTGGCTCCGAAACGGATAAAATTGTAGATATATACCAGCATTGAAATGATGGTAGCGTTGATGAGAGCAACGACCGATTCTTTCATAATCTGCTTCAGGGTATTTTCGGCATTCAAGGAACTGTTGGCCAGACCTTGTACAACCAAAGCGGAGGATTGGGTTCCTACATTTCCACCGGTACCGCCGATAAGTGGTATGTATAATGCCATTTCAGGATGAGCAGCAAAAGTAGAATCGAAATTTCCTAAAATCATGGAATTTCCGATACCGCCCAGCATACCAATGAGCAACCAGGGCAGACGGGCTGTAGTCTGACGGAAGACATTATCATCCGATTCTACATCCTGAGACAAACCGGAAGCCAACTGGTAGTCACGTTCTGCCTGTTCACGTACTTCATCCATAACATCGTCTACGGTGATACGGCCCACCAGGCGTCCGATACTGTCTATTACAGGAACAGCCACCAGATTATATTTTTCGATTATCTGTACGACTTCTTCAATAGGAGTATCTACGTGAACTGAAACCGGGTCTTTCTTCATGACGTGTTTCACCTTCGATACAGATGGACTTGAAATCATCTTCTTTAATGGGAATACACCACGGAGTCGTTCATCATCGTCTACTACATATACGTAATAAATTTCATCCATATCTTCTGCTTGCGTCCGCATTTCGCGCAGGCATTCCGGCATACTCCAGTTCTCGTTCACTACTACCATTTCAGTACCCATCAAACCACCGGCAGTATCTTCGTCGTATTTCAACAGATCAACAATGTCACCAGCTTGTTCAATATCTTCGATGTGTGAAAGGACTTCTTCCTGCTTGTCTTCGTCCATTTCACGGATGATGTCAACGGCATCGTCCGAATCCATGTAATCAACGAAACGTTTGGCGATGGTTTCAGACGGAAGAATTTCCAGAAAACGTTTTCGGGCATCTTCGTCCATTTCAATCAATACATCGGCGGCGGTTTCGTTGTCCAGCAACAGGTAGATGAAGCGTGCTTCCTCTGCATCTAGTTCGTTGCAGAGTTCAGCGATGTCGGCAGGATGTAGTTCGCTTAAGTATTCTTTCAGTTGTTCCGATTCTTTGCTTTCTATCAGTTCGGAAACATGCTTTAATTCGTCGTTGTTCATCCTGGTAAATGAGATTTAGAAGAGTTTGTTTAAAGTATAGTAGTTATTCCCGTTTTACCTCACAGTAGCTTTGTGCCAAGGCCTGTTCTACTCGGTTGGTCAATTCAATAAAGTCTTCTACCGAGAGTTGCTCTGGCCGTTTGTTGAATAAAGGGTCGGCACTTAGCGGACTGTTCTTGTCTAGAATAGGAGAAATGGAATTCCGTAGGGTTTTCCGTCGTTGGTTGAAAGTTGTTTTTACAATCTGTTTAAACAGCTTTTCGTTACATCCTAAGTTCTGGGTCTCATTCCGTGTCATGCGTATGACCGCGCTTTTTACTTTTGGGGGAGGGTTGAATACATGTTCGTGTACGGTAAAGAGGTATTCTACCCGGTACCAGGCCTGTATCAATACACTTAAAATGCCATAGGTCTTGTTTCCGGGTTTGGCTGCAATCCGTTCGGCTACTTCTTTTTGTATCATACCAGTACAACATGGGATGAGGTCTTTGTACTCCAACATTTTGAAAAATATCTGGCTGGAAATATTATAAGGATAGTTGCCTGTCAGTACAAAAGATTGTCCGTCGAACAAGCGGCTCAAATCCATTTTCAGGAAGTCCTGTTCAATGATGTTGTCACCCAACTGAACGAAATTCTCTTTCAGGTAAGCAACTGATTCGAAATCCAGTTCTACTACTTTCAGTGGTCTGCCTTTCGGAATTAGAAATTGGGTAAGTACACCCATTCCCGGTCCGACTTCCAGAATAGGGATGTCCGGACATGTATCTACCGTATCGGCTATGTCTTGAGCTACCTGCAAATCTTTTAGAAAGTGCTGTCCTAGAAACTTTTTGGGTCTGACTAATTTCATCCAGTAAATATTTTCGGGTTATTGAATGCTTTTTATTGGCAAAAAATTATCTTTGCAACGTGCAAAGTTAAGCATTAATCTTCATATTTTAATTGATTTTGGAACGAACTAAAAGAAAAAAAATATTGAGTAAGGTCTGGCAGATTGGATTTCCGTTGGCTTTGGGAATTATGATACTAGTCTGGATTTATCATGATTTTGATTTTCAGCGGGTATGGCAGGTCTTGGATGGCGGTATGAATTACGGCTGGATGTTGTTTTCGTTGGTATTTGGTGTATTCGGACACCTTTTCAGAGGATGGCGATGGAATCTTACATTGGCACCTTTGGGAGAGTATCCTAAATTGTCAAACAGTGTATATGCTGTTTTTGTCTCGTATGCAGCTAATCTGGTAATTCCTCGGGTTGGTGAGATTTCCCGTTGTGGTATTCTTACCAAGTATGATGGGGTTTCTTTTTCAAAGTCTTTGGGAACGGTGGTCACCGAGCGTCTGATTGATACCTTATGTGTTGTTCTTATTACAGGGGTGACCCTATTGCTTCAGTCGCGTGTATTTTCTGATTTCTTTGCAAGAACTGGTACTAACGTCGGATTTTTTACCGAATTGTTTACTTCTACCAATTTTTACATTACGTTAACCTGTATTCTAGCAGCTATTGTTCTGCTTGTTTATCTGTTGCGCCACTTGACTTTTTTTACGAAAGTACGTGGAATTCTGCAGAATATCTGGATAGGGTGCTTGTCATTGAAACATGTTAAGAACCTGCCGCTGTTCATATTTTATACAGTGGGTATCTGGGCTTGCTATTTCTTTCAGTTTTATGTGACTTTTTTCTGCTTTGATTTTTCGGCTGATTTAGGATGGATGCCTGCACTGGTCATGTTTGTGGTAGGTAGTATTGCCGTAGCGGTTCCTACTCCTAATGGAGCAGGTCCGTGGCATTTCGCTGTCATAACAATGATGATGATGTATGGAGTAAATCGGGAAGATGCAGGAATATTTGCCCTGCTTGTGCATGGAATTCAAACCTTTTTGCTAATTTTGTTAGGCATTTATGGATTAGTGGCATTGCCGCTTACAAATAAAAAGAAAAAATTATGAGTGAACTTCTTTCTTTAGTTCCACAGAATGTGTGGAAACATTTCTATTCATTGACTCAGATTCCTCGTCCGTCAGGACATCTGACCAAGGTACAGGCATTCTTGCTGGAATTCGGTAAAAATGCCGGTGTAGAATCATTTCAGGATGAGGCCGGAAACATCATTTACCGTAAGCCGGCTACTCCGGGGATGGAAAACCGCAAGACTGTTATCCTGCAGGCACACATGGATATGGTTCCGCAGAAGAATAACGATACTTGTCATGATTTTGAGACAGATCCTATTCAGACCTATGTTGATGGGGAATGGGTAAGAACAAAAGGTACTACATTGGGTGCCGATAACGGTATGGGTGTAGCTGCTATTATGGCTGTGATGGAGGATAAGACTTTGAAGCATGGTCCATTGGTAGGTTTGATTACTGCCGATGAAGAAACAGGTATGTATGGAGCATTCGGCTTAAAACCGGGTACTATCGAAGGTGATATTCTGTTGAACCTGGATTCTGAAGAAGAAGGTGAACTCTATATCGGTTGTGCCGGTGGTGAGGATCTGACGGCTACCTTGCAATATAAGGAAGAGGAAACAGACCCGACAGATGTGGCTTTGAAAGTGACGCTGAAAGGGTTGCATGGCGGACATTCTGGTATTCAGATTGGTTGTGGCTTCGCTAATGCCAATAAATTGATGGCTCGTTTCTTGAATCAGGTGATTGCGTATGATGAGGCTTGCCTGGTATCGTGGGTAGGTGGAAACATGCGTAATGCTATTCCACGTGAATGTGAAGTTATCATTACAGTTCCTGAAACAGAAGTAGATGATGTCATTGCATATGTGGGTGAATGCCAGCAGGTATGGCAGGAAGAGTTTGATACGATTGAAGAGGGTATCGAGTTTAAGGCCGAACGGGTAGAGTTACCCGCTTATATGGTGCCGGAAGAAATCCGTGATAATTTGGTTGATGCTATTTATGCATGTCCGAACGGAGTAGAACGTTACATCCCGACCATTCCGGACACAGTGGAGACTTCTTCTAATCTGGCTATTGTGGAAATCGGTAGTGGAAAGGCTGAAATCAAGATTCTTACCCGTAGTGCACGTGAATCGATGAAAGATTACCGCAATACGGCTTTGGAAAGCTGTTTCTCGATGGCTGGTATGCATGTTGAACGTTCTGGTGGCTATTCAGGTTGGGAACCGAATGTAAATTCTCCTATTCTGCATGCTATGAAGAAATCTTATCATGAACAATTCGGAACAGAACCGGAAGTGAAGGTTATTCATGCCGGTTTGGAATGTGGTATTATTGGAGCTGTTATTCCGGGACTCGACATGATTTCGTTCGGTCCTACATTACAGTATCCGCATACACCGGGTGAATGTTGCCATATTCCGTCAGTAGCCAAGTTCTACGATTTCTTGATTGCTACGCTGGCAAATACACCGGAAAAATAATTGCCTGTTTTTGTAATAAACTGAAATTCTCATAAATTTTGAAAGGAACTGTTTCCGAAAGGAGGCGGTTCCTTTTTTATACCCGTTTGTTTCTTTTAATACAATTCTGTGCAGTAATCTGTCTGTTTTTTCCTTACTTTATAGAAACAAGTCATTTATCATCAAAAATATAGACTTATGAGCAGATTATTGTGTATTGGATTAATCTTGTTGGGAAGTTTTTTCCCTTTCAGGCTTTGTGCCCAGCAATACGATAGGATGTGGAAACAGGTAGAAGACTTTCAGAAGAAAGACCTGGTAGAATCGGTTATCGAATCGGTGGATGGAATCTACCGGAAAGCGAAGGAGGAACGGAATCTGCCTCAGTTGATGAAAGCCTTTCTGGTGCGTTCTTCGTACAGGATTGCCTTGACGCCCGATAGTTTGGAAGCGGAGCGTTTGGCTTTGGAAAAATGGGTGGCAGAAGAGACTGATTCCGTCGGAAAGGCAGTACTCAATAACCTGTTGGGGACAATGGCTTTGGAGGAGCAGCAGCCGGATTGGGAGAAGGCAATCCACTATTTTCGTCAGTCGTTGGTGGCAGAAGAGTTGTTGGGGAAAACTCCGGCGAAGGAGTTCCGTCCCATGACTGTTTCTGAATCCTTCAGTGAACGTTATTTCGATGATAACCTGTTCGATTTGTTAGCTCGGAGAGCAATTTTTTCTTTGTCTAACAATTGGAGTCTACGGATGAAGACTGAGGTGCAGGCGGAAATCCTGGCATTGTACGAACGTCTGATGGCATTCTATGACGGAAAGAACCGGAATGCAGCGTTGCTTACTCGGACAGCCTACTTGATGACCCGTTCGGCAGGTAATATGTTTGTGATGCAATACCGTTTGGAGAATCAGGAAATTATCCGTCAACTGACAGAATTGGCTGAAACTTATCGTGGGGAAGAAGCCTGTGCAGATGTCTATTTGAAATTAGCTTATTTCTATAAACGGGAACAGCAGCCTGCCAAGCAGTTGGAAGCTGTCCGTATCGGTTTGGAACTTTATCCTAAGTCAGACTTGAGAGAAGCGTTACAGCAGCAAGTTGATGAAGTTTTAGCTTCGGGATTAAGCATAGATATTCCATGGATATATCCGTCGCATGAAGTAAAAATGACGGTTCATTACAAGAATTTGAAAAAATTTACGTTGGAGTGGTATCGGTTGGAGATTTCACCAACTGCTTTTACCGGAGATACCGATCAGCCTGAACAACTGATTCGCCAGAAAGGGAAAAAGGCCGGAAGCTGTACATATACATTGACACCGGCTACCGATTATCTTCCCCACGATACTGTATTGACTTATCAGGTACCAGAAGCCGGTATTTACCTGTTGAAATTAATTCCGGAGGGAGATAAGAAAGGTATTTCGTATACTTCTTTGTTTGTTTCTCCTTATCAGTTGGTGGCTATGCCTGTCAATTCCCATACATTCGAAGTGACTGCAGTCGACCGTTTGAACGGCTCTCCGATTCCTTATGCTGAGATAGTGACCTATACCCGTGAAAGCGGACAGTTCGTGCAGGAGCAGGTATATCCTACCGATGCGGAAGGAAAGGTATTGATTCCGTTGGCGGCGACTCGTTCCGGCTATCGTCCATTGAAATACATGCACGTACGTACTCCGGGCAATGATTTTATGGCTATCGGGGCATCTGCCCTTTATGGTGGAAACTTCCACGAAGATGAAGATTCAGGATGGAAACAACGGGTCGCTTTGTTTTCCGACCGTTCTTTATATCGGCCGGGACAGATTTTACGTCTTTCGGGAGTTGTTTACCGGCAATTAGGCGATTCTTTGGAAGTGATTCCTGCCGTTACCCGTGAATTGAGCGTTTATGGAGGAGGAAAAGAAGTAGCAAAAGTTTCTGTACGAACAGATGAATATGGTGTCTTTACCGTCGATATTTCACTGCCGATGACCCTGCTTCCGGGAATTTTCCGGGCAACTGTAACCGGTGAAGCGAGTCTGTCTTTCCGGATAGAAGAATACAAACGACCTACATTCGGTGTAGAGCTTTCTCCTTATCAGGCTGCCTATCAGGTAGGCGACAGCCTGCAGATAAGTGGAGAAGCCCGGTTCTTTTCCGGTGCTCCGGTACGTGAGGCTAAAGTCAGCTATCGGGTGATACGTTCCAAAAACTGGTTCTGGAGAGGAACTTTCGATTCGGAAGAACTGGTTAACGGAGTATTACAGACCGATGCAGAAGGAAAATTTACGGTTCCTGTCTGGTTGAAGCCGCCTGCGGATGCCGATAAGGAAGGAAATATGATTTATTATTACAATTATCAGGTGGTAGCTGAAGTGACCGAGAATTCGGGAGAAACACAGGAAGGAAGTACTGATTTACCTGTGGGCCATTATTCCATAGGCTTGGACATTAAAGGACTTGATGAGATGGTACCTCGCGAGAAGCAATTGAAAATCCAGTTCCAGACTTTGAATCTCAATCGGCAGCCGGTTGAGGTCGAGGTTGAATACCAGGTTTATGCGTTGGATGAGGACTTGAAGCAAGGGAAACTTTGTTACGCAGGAAAGGTGATGTCGCAGCAGTCGTGGGTACCGGCCGAAGTCTGGGCATTACCTGCCGGACGTTACCGGATGGTGGCGACTGTTACAGATGAACTGAATCGGAAGACGCAGGATGAGCAGGATTTTGTCTTGTTCTCGTTGGATGATACCCGGTTGCCGGTTCCGATGACTGATTGGTTTTATCAGGACGGAGAGAGTTTGACTACAGAACATCCCGCTACGGTATATATCGGTTCTGCCGAAGATAGTGTACACCTGTTTGTGGATATATATCGTGCAGACCGCCGGATTGAATCCCGTCGGTTGATACTCAACCATGAAATAAAGAAGTTTACGTTTCCATATCGGGAAGAATATGGTGATGGTATTTCGGTGAATTTCGCTTTTCTTCGGAAGGACTACTTGCATAGCCATCTGGTACGGCTTACCCGTCCGGAACCGGACAAAAGTCTGGTGTTGAAATGGGAGACTTTCCGTGACCGGTTGGAACCGGGAAATCAGGAAACCTGGACATTGCGGATAACCGACCCGAACGGAAAACCGGTGGATGCCCATTTGTTGGCTTCGCTGTACGATGCTTCGTTGGACCGGATTTACCAACACGGATGGCAATTCAGTCTGCCTTTCAACCGGTATACTCCGTTTGTGCAGGTAATGACTTCGAGTGCCGGAAGAAGTGTTTATTTGTCTGACCGTTTTCCGGCAGTTGTGGCTGGAAATGGCTATGAGCTGTTGGTTCCCGATACATATAGCCGTTTGATTGATTTTTCGGCTTTTGGTTTGAGGCAGTATCAGATGAACGGAATGAAAGTCCTTTATTCGGCTGCGGCTCCTGCTATGCGGAGTAAAGCTCAAAGCGACGAGGCTGTAGCCATTATTACGCAAGAAGAGTCGGGGGCTGCCATAGACATAGAAATGGAATCTCTTCCAGCGGAGTCAGAAGCACCGGTGGACGTATTGCGTACACCTTCTGATGAAACGGCCTTTTATTATCCGGACTTGTATACTGATTCATTGGGTCAGATTTCCATTCGTTTTACTGTACCGGAGGGGTTGACAGAGTGGCGCTTCCTGGGTTTTGCCCATACAAAATCGATGGACTTCGGTCTGATAGATGCGAAGACACGGAGTGTGAAGGAGTTTATGGTGCAGCCTAATCTGCCTCGCTATGTCCGGACAGGTGATGAAGCGGTACTTTCCGCTTCGTTGGTGAATTTGTCGATGGAAACGGTGGCAGGAAAAGCCTGGATGGAATTGTCCGATCCGGTGAGCGGACGTGTCGTTTACCGTAAAGGACAGGACTTTGAGGTTGCGGAAGGGAACAGTGGTACGGTTCGTTTTGCTTATAAGGTTTCTGATAAATACGATGTCCTGGTATGTCGTATTTGGGCCGAAGCCGGTGATGTCAGTGATGGTGAACAGCATTACCTGCCGGTATTGTCCG
>URWP01000029.1 GCA_900551645.1 uncultured Bacteroides sp. | reverse complement strand
ACTCTCGGAAAAGGAAGTGGAATCCATGCTTAATCTGAGAGGAAATTCACTGGACGAAGCCTATAAAGTATTGGAAATAGAACCGACCGCTAGCGACGAAGAGGTACGTTCAGCTTACCGCAAACTGGCTCTGAAACACCATCCGGATCGGGTAGCGACTCTGGGGGAAGATGTCCGGAAAGCTGCAGAAGTCAAGTTCCAGCTGATAAATGATGCCAAGGAACGTATTTATAAGGCACGTGGCATGAAATAATCTTCGAAAAACTTTTCAACAAATAACAGAAGGCTGTCCCTGAAAATATCGGAACAGCCTTCTGTTATTTGCATATGTTGCAATCTTTTTAAAAGCTACCGCACTACTCAAAACGGATGGAACGGGCCGGATGAATACGGCTTACCAAAAATGAAGGACCTATCAGCATTCCGACCGCTACCAACAGAGTAGCCAGATTCAACAACAGGTAATAACCTATATTCAGTTCTACAGGTACCGTATTGACGTAATAAGTTACCGGGTCCAGCTTAAAGGGAGCAAAGAAATACTGAATCAGACAAAGCCCTACTCCAATGATATTCCCCCAAAACATTCCCTTCCCAATCAGAAACACAGAAAACAACAGGAATATCCGACGGATGGAGGCATTGTCGGCTCCCAACGCTTTCAAGACACCAATCATGTTAGTACGTTCCAGAATGATTATCAATAACCCTGAAATCATCGTAAATCCGGCTACCCCTGTCATCAGAATCAGAATGACCCATACATTGGTGTCTAACAGGTTCAACCAGGCAAAAATCTGCGGATAAACTTCTTCAACCGACCGGGCACAATAAGTAGAACCGTACGCATCCGTCCGGTCATTGATTGATGCCCGTACACGGTCAGTCACTGCCTCCAACTGATTATAATCGGTCACTTCCAATTCCAATCCGCTTACCTGATCAGATTTCCAATTGTTCAGCCGTCCCAAAGTATAAATATCGGTTACCAGAAAATAATCGTCGTAATTGGAAAGATTTGTCTGATAAATACCTGCAACAGTCAGTCTGCGGGCACGCACACCTTCTTCGATGAAATACGTATACAGCTTATCACCAAGCTTCACTCCCAATTTGGCGGCAATGGAACGGGAAACCAAAACCTGATTGCTGGCCACAGAATCCGTAAAGGCGGGAATCGTCCCTTCCACCAAATGCTCGCCCAGATATTTCATATCATATTCTTGCCCCACTCCTTTCAGGACCATTCCCTGAAAGTTATCGGCAGTCATAATCATACCCGGCTTGGAAGAAAAGCGTTGGGCATGCTTCACTCCCGAAATCTGCTCCAATGCATTCATCAGACTGTCATTTCCCTCAACCGGAGCCATCTGATACAGTTGGGAAGCATCAATACTGGACAGAATGATATCTGAACCTAAACCGACCACTTTATCGCGTACCTGATGTTTAAATCCCAACACGACAGCTACGGAAACAATCATCACAGCCAGCCCTATAGCAATACCGACCATCGCAATACGGACGGCCGGCTTCGATACTTCTTTTTTCCCTTCCCGACTGCTATAAATCCGCCGGGCGATAAAAAGCTTCCAGTTCATACATCAATCGTCTACTCTACCCGGATAGGCCTCCAAAGCTTTCCGGAGGATAAACAGGGCACGAACCAAATCTTCCTTTCTCAGAACATACGCCATACGTACCTCGTTCACTCCTTTTCCCGGTGTCGTATAGAATCCGGTAGCCGGAGCCATCATTACTGTTTCACCTTCATAATTGAAATCAGACAGACACCAGGCACAAAACTTCTCACAATCGTCTACCGGCAACTTGGCCACGGTATAGAAAGCTCCCATCGGAATCGGAGAATAAACTCCCGGGATGCGGTTCAATCCGTCAATCAGGCATTTACGGCGTTCTACATATTCATCGTATGTCTCGCGGGCATATTCCTCGGGTGCATCCAGCGAAGCCTCTGCAGCAATCTGTCCAATCAACGGAGGGCTCAAACGCGCCTGACAGAACTTCATTACAGCTTTCCGCACTTCTTTGTTTTTCGTTATCAGGGCACCGATACGGATACCACATTCCGAATAACGCTTGGAAACGGAATCAATCAAAACTACATTCTGCTCGATACCTTCCAAGTGACAAGCAGAAATATACGGAGAACCGGTATAGATGAATTCACGATAAACTTCGTCTGAAAACAGGAACAAATCGTATTTCTTCACTAAATCCCGAATCTGATTCATCTCCCGACGGGTATACAGATAACCGGTGGGATTGTTCGGATTACAGATAAGGATACCTTTGGTCCGTTCATTAATCAACTCTTCGAACTTCTCCACCTTAGGCAGGGAGAACCCCTCTTCGATAGTAGTAGTCACCGTACGGATAACAGCTCCGGCTGATATGGCAAAAGCCATGTAATTGGCATACGCCGGTTCGGGTACAATAATCTCATCGCCCGGATTCAGGCAACTCATAAAAGCGAAAAGCACAGCTTCTGATCCACCGGTAGTGACAATAATATCATCGGCATCCAAATGAATGTCATATTTTTCATAATAACCCACCAGTTTTTCGCGATAACTCCGATAGCCTTGACTAGGGCTGTATTCCAATACGGTACGGTTGATATTTCGAATCGCATCGAGGGCCGCTCGAGGTGTCGGCAGGTCTGGCTGACCGATATTCAGATGATAGACATGAATCCCTCTCCCTTTTGCAGCTTCTGCCAAAGGCGCCAGTTTCCGGATAGGCGACTCCGGCATTTCATTTCCTCTGATGGATATATGTGGCATAATACAAACTTATAGATTAAAACAAATTTCGAATGCAAAGATAAAGGGAAAGAAGATATGAAGCAACTTTTATCAAAAAAATAACCAAATCCTGCAAACTCTTAATAGAACGTAAATCTATGTTATCTATTTTTGCTTTTTAGAGATAATTCCAAAAAAAAACGTATGTTTGTAGAGAACAACCTAACAGACATTTACATGAATCTATACTTGATAATATTTGCATCGGATTCAGAGCAATTTGACCAAGACCGTACCTATAGAATCCATCAGAAGCTCTTCGAAGCCTTAGAAAAACATTTCACACTGCATCTCATTCCATACACGGAAGTAGAGGATATCCCGGGAAGTGCCTATAAGATGGCATTCATCTGCAGCGGAGGTGTAGAAGCCAAAGTTATCCGGAATTTCAGTTTACTTCCCTACCCCATCACTCTTTTGACAGATGGACTGAACAATTCACTGGCAGCAGCCTTGGAAATTGCCGCTTGGATACAGACCAAAGATATGAGGGTACATATCATTCATGGCGAAACAGAAGATATGGTGAAAAGTGTGTTATCTCACCATCAGGCATTTGCCGCCAAACGAGCCATGAAGAACAACCGTATCGGCGTAGTAGGCACACCGGCTCCCTGGCTGGTAGCAAGCCATGTAGATTACCTTCTGGCAAGTCAACGTTGGGGCGTAAGCTACATAGATATCCCTACAGAAAATGTCTATAAGTATTTCAATAAAATTACGGACGATGAAATCGGGATGGATGCTTCAATCTTTGCCAACCGGGCCTCATCGTGCCAGGATGCTACTCCGGACGACTTGTTAAAAGCCATGCGTTTCTATAAAGCGCTGAAAATGGTGTATCAGGAAGAACAGCTGGACGCGATAACCCTTTCCTGTTTCTCAATATTCAATGAAATCAAGACAACAGGCTGTCTGGCCCTCTCACTGCTGAACGATGAAGGCATACTGGCCGGATGTGAAGGTGACCTCCAATCCATCATGAGCATGCTGATGGTCAAAAAGCTGACGGGTGAATGTTGTTTCATGGGTAACCCGACCTTTATTGACAGCCACCGGAACGAAATTCTACTTTCTCATTGCACTATCGCTACTCGAATGACGAAAGAATTCATTATCCGCAACCATTATGAAAGCGGAGCCAGCATCGGTCTGCAGGGCATCATGGAGAAAAGTCCGATTACCTTATTCAAATGCGGTGGAGAATGCCTGGATGAATATTATATAAGTGGTGGACAACTGATAGATAACTCCTCACTGGCAAATGCCTGCCGCACCCAGTTCCGATTAAAACTGGATAAGCCGGTAAGCTACTTCCTACAGAATCCTATCGGCAACCATCACATCCTGATTCCGGGAAACTATGTAACCACTATCCAGGAATTTATGCAACAAAACCGCTGTAAACTCAAAGAATAAAGCAAATATCACTTTTAAGAAAGCCTGGTTTATTACATCCAGGCTTTTTTCATCCTGATAACTACAAGGAAAATAGATTTCAAGAAACCTCTTTCGAAGATTCATCGAAAAAAAAGGGAGAAAGCAAAATTTTAATGTATCTTTGCACGAAGATTTATTTTTAAATTTAAAGAAGACATTGAATTATGATGCATAATTGGTTCGAGTGCAAAATCCGTTATGAAAAAGTCGCCGAAAATGGAATGACGAAAAAAGTAACGGAGCCCTATTTGGTTGACGCACTTAGCTTTACAGAAGCTGAATCGCGTATTATCGAAGAAATAACTCCTTTTATCAGTGGAGAATTTACCGTAGCCGACATCAAACGTGCAAACTACAGCGAACTGTTTCCTTGCGAGGAAGACGCAGCAGACCGTTGGTTCAAATGTAAACTGTATTTCATCACCCTGGATGAAAAAAGTGGAGCTGAAAAAAAGACTGCCACCAACATGCTGGTACAAGCTGCAGATTTACGCGACGCTGTAAAAAAACTGGATGAAGGCATGCAAGGCAGTATGGCTGACTATAGCATAGCCTCTATTGCCGAAACGGCCATCATGGATGTATATCCTTATTCGGCAGAACCGGACGTAAAACCAGAGTTTCCGGAAGCAGCAAACCGGTAATCACCTATATATCATAGCCACCATGGACATTCAACAAAATCTGAAAGAAGTACTTGCGGACATTCCGCAACAGGTACGGTTGGTGGCTGTTTCCAAGTTTCATCCCAAGGAAGCGATAGAAGCAGCATATACAGCCGGACAACGTATATTCGGCGAAAGCAAAGTACAGGAACTGACAGACAAGTATGCCTCATTGCCCAAAGATATCGAGTGGCACTTTATCGGCCACCTACAAACCAATAAAGTGAAATATATCGCTCCATACATAGCAATGATTCACGCCGTCGATACCTACAAACTACTGACAGAAATTAATCATCAAGCAGCCAAAGCAGGACGTAAAATCTCTTGTCTGTTGGAAATTCATATAGCTCAAGAGGAAAGCAAATACGGTTTTTCACTACAAGAATGCCGCGATATGCTGGACGAAGGCAATTGGAAAACATTGAACAACATTTGTATCTGCGGAGTAATGGGAATGGCAACCAACACTGATGATGAGATGCAGATCCGACAGGAATTCAAAACCTTACATGATTTCTTCCAGGAACTGAAACAGAAATATTTTACAGATACAGATACATTCAAGGAAATTTCCATGGGAATGTCGCATGATTATCAATTAGCTATCGAAGAAGGAAGTACATTGGTACGTGTAGGAAGCAAAATTTTCGGAGAACGTAACTATTAAATCAATCTATATGGCACAACTTAACACAATTTTTGCGGGACTGAAACTGAAAAACCCGATTATCATCGGTAGTTCCGGACTGACCAACAGCGCAGAAAAAATACAGAAGCTCGAACAGGCTGGAGCCGGAGCCGTAGTATTAAAATCAGTATTTGAAGAGCAGATTAATATGCAGACCGGACAGATGCAGGGATATGGATCTCCCGAAGCAGACGACTATCTGGGAGTATATGTACGCTCACATGCTTTAAATGAACACATCAGTATCATTGAAGAAGCTAAAAAAATCTGTACCATTCCCATCATCGCCAGCATCAACTGCTACAGTGACAATGAGTGGGTTGATTTTGCCAAACTGATGGAACAAGCTGGAGCCGATGCTTTGGAAATCAACATTCTGGCATTACAAACCAGTAAACAATATACTTTCGGGGCATTCGAGCAACAACATATCGACATTCTGCGCCATATCAAGAAAGCAGTCAACATCCCAGTCATCATGAAATTAGGGAACAATCTGACAAACCCGGTTGCCTTAATCAACCAACTTTATGCAAATGGAGCCGCAGCTGTAGTGCTGTTCAACCGTTTCTACCAACCGGATATCAATATCAAAGATCTGACATTCCGCTCTACAAACGTTATGAGTTCACCGAGTGAACTGGCCAACCGTATCCGTTGGACAGCTATCTCGTCTGCCGAAGTTCCTCAAATAGACTACGCTATTTCTGGTGGAGTTCATTGCGGCCAAGGAGTTATCAAGTCCATTCTGGCAGGTGCGACAGCAGTAGAAATCTGCAGTGCCATCTATCAATATGGTAACAAGACCATCGAGGAAATGAAAAAGGAACTGGCTACCTGGATGGATGAGAACGAGTACGAAACCATCGGACAATTCAAAGGAAAGATGAATGCCGCTGCAGCTGGTGAAATCAATCCATTTGAACGTACCCAGTTCATGAAATATTACAGCAATCACGAAGAGTAAATCTATAATAACAACTCTTGTTTTTCTACTGCTCTTCCGGAATGAACGGCTTTTTATCATACAATCCTTTCATTCCGGATTTTTTTTGTGAAGAAGAAGCTGTTTTCCAGGAAAAACGTTGGGAAAACCTGGAAAAAAAGTATATTTGCACAGTACATTACATTTTGTGCAATCAACAATACCGATAACATGGAAAAAAGTTTTTTAGCCTTTATAGAAAACAGCATCAAAAAGAATTGGGACATGGATGCCCTGACTGACTACAAAGGCGCCACTCTCCAATACAAAGATCTGGCCCGCAAGATAGAGAAACTGCATATCCTACTAGCTGAAAGTGGAATACAACCGGGCGATAAAGTGGCCTTATGCGGCCGAAACAGCTCCCATTGGGGAGTAGCATTTCTGGCTATCCTGACATATGGTGCCGTGGCTGTTCCGATTCTTCATGAATTCAAGGCAGACAACATACACAACATCATCAATCATTCCGAAGCCCGTCTACTCTTTGTAGGGGATGTAGTATGGGAATCACTGAACGAAGCTGCCATGCCCAATCTGGAAGGCATCATTCTGATGACCGACTTCACCCTTCAAGTATGCCGGAGCGAACGTCTGGAATATGCACGGGAACACCTGAATGAGCTATTCGGCAAAAAATTTCCTAAGAATTTCCGAAAGGAGCACGTCACCTACCGGCGTGATGAAGCAGAAGAACTGGCAGTCATCAACTATACCTCTGGTACCACCAGTTTCTCCAAAGGGGTCATGATTCCCTACCGTGCGCTTTGGTCGAACACCCAGTTCGCTTTCGAAGTGCTGAATCTGAAAGCCGGCAGTCGGGTGATATCCATTTTGCCGATGGCACACATGTACGGTCTGGCCTTCGAATTCATCTACGAAGTCTGCGCAGGGTGCCATATTTTCTTCCTGACACGTATGCCAAGCCCGAAAATCATTTTCCAGGCCTTTGCAGAAGTGAAGCCACACATTGTCATCGCCGTACCACTCATTATTGAAAAAATTATCAAGAAGAATGTACTTCCTACCTTGGAAACCCTGAAGATGAAAATTCTGCTCCGGGTTCCTGTCATCAATGACAAAATCAAAGAGACCGTCCGCGAGCATATGGTACAGGCCTTTGGAGGTAATTTCTATGAAGTTATAGTAGGAGGAGCAGCCTTCAACCAGGACGTAGAGAAATTGCTCCGTAGCATCGATTTCCCTTATACCGTAGGATACGGTATGACCGAATGTGCTCCAATCATCTGTTACGAAGACTGGAAATTCTTCAAGGCAGGCTCCTGCGGCAAAGCCGCTCCCCGAATGGAAGTAAAGATTGACAGTCAAGACCCGGAACACATTGTAGGAGAAATCCTGACACGAGGTGATAACGTCATGTTAGGATATTACAAGAATCCGGAAGCTACAGCACAAGTAATCGATGCCGAAGGATGGCTTCATACCGGTGACCTTGGAATTATGGATAAAGAAGGCAATGTATTCATTAAGGGACGAAGCAAGAACATGCTGCTAGGACCTTCCGGACAGAACATTTATCCGGAAGAGATTGAAGAAAAACTGAGCAACATGCCATATGTCTGCGAAAATATTGTTATCCAACAAAGCGACAACAAACTCGTAGCACTTATCTATCCTGACTTTGAAGAAGCTTATGCCAACGGACTCAGTCAGACAGATATTGAAAAAGCCATGGAAGCCAACCGGGTAGCCGTCAATGCAGAGCTTCCGGCATATTCACAGATAGCACGTGTTAAAATCTATCCGGAAGAGTTTGAAAAGACTCCTAAGAAGAGTATCAAACGCTTCCTCTACCAAGACGTAAAATAATGACATGAAACTGAACGTACGAACAATGGCGTGGTTCCTGCTGGGTGGTTGCCTGGCAGGAATATCCCCACTACAGGCACAGAAACAAATAGGACTGAAGAAAGGTCCGAATATTTCTCTGAATATTACCAACCACCACAAAGACCCTAAACAAACCTACCTGAATATCGGACTACTGAGTCATTTTTCCCAGCTGAACGGTGTAGGAATTAATGTTATCTCCAGCACCGTACAAGGAAACGCCTATGGTTTCCAGTTATCTGGTATTACTAACATTTCCGGTCTGAACACTTCGGGAGTTGTCATAAGTAGTATAGCGAATGTCACCGGGAATAACCTGAATGGAGTAGCATTGAGTGGCCTGATGAATATAGGCGGAAAACAAGTCAGCGGTATACAGTTCTCTGCTTTGGGAAACGTAGGAGGAACTTCCCTAAACGGAGTAAGTATCAGCGGGCTTATCAATCTGTCAGGAAAAAATGCGACAGGATTTCATCTGGCAGGACTCGCGAACATCAACCGCAAGAATTATCAGGGGATCGCCATCGGAGGCCTGATGAATGCCTGCGGTGAAGACAGCAAAGGAGCACAGATAACAAGCTTGCTGAACGTAGCAGGAAAATCCTGTCAAGGAGTACAGCTGGCAGGATTAGGAAATGTAAGTGTTACCAACCAGGGACTACAGCTGGCCTGTGCCAACTATAGTGAAAAGAACAAGGGACTTCAATTGGGCATCGCCAATTTCAGTAACGAAGGGAGAAGTGGCCTTCAGGTAGGAATTGTCAACATCAGCGCTGACAGTACTGCCCACCAGTGGGGAATTGTCAACCTCAAGCCTCAAACCCGTACTCAAATGCTGATTTCCGGCGGGAATGCCAACAAAGCCAATCTTGCGGTCCGCTTTAAAAACCGCTATACTTACACCCAACTAGGTGCAGGTGCCTACTATCTGGACACAAATCTGAGCTTCTCATTCAGCGGATTCTACCGCGCAGGAATATACATTCCTCTTACTTCCAGACTGACACTCAATGGTGATATAGGTTACTACCATATCGAAACGCTCGACAACAAACAAGCAGGACTTCCTGCACGTATGTATGCCATCGAGCCACGTATCAGTCTGGAATATCAGATACTGAAACGTCTGGGTATCTTTGCAGCAGGAGGCTACAACTGGACCCAGACCTATCAAGGAAACAAGTTTGAAGATAAAGGTGTGTTCGAAGCCGGATTAGTTTTATTTTAAAGCTATCAAGCATTCAGTCCGGCAGAACGAACACGGCTTAATGTTTCGGGAGTCATCTGAAGCAGCGACGCAATATATACCAGCGGAGCTCGCTTCAAGATTTCCGGATGGAGCTGCAATAATTTATTATAGCGCTCATGTGCCGGTTCAAAACGTAAGGTATCGGCTTTTATCTGCGACTCAATCAGTGACTCTTCAAAGAAACGGCGGTATAGAGTAGCTATTTCAATATTTGTGGCAGCCAGCTCCTCTACCTGTTTTTTAGGAATTTCCCATGCAATCGTAGGTTCTAATGTTTCAATCATCAGGCGAGTAGGTTCCTGCTTGAAATAACTTTCCAGACAAATGATAACATCACCTTCGTAACCGATATGCTCTGTCAAGTCTTTTTCATACTTAAAATAAAACTGACGGGTCATGCCCTTTTCAATATATAACATGGACACACACACATCGCCCGCATCCAACACCCGTTCCCCTTTTTTGAATTTATGGGGAGTCAATATTTCCGCAAAGGCATGAAGTGACTCTTTACTCAAAAGAACATGATTTTCGGCAGCAATCCTCCTTGCCGCCTCTATGTTGGTCATTGTAGTCATCATTATTTCACTTTAATCCGATCAAAACCTTCTCCAAATACACCAATAACAGCACTTTGAGAAACGAACGCATTCGGGTCAATATCTTTAATCAAACGGAATATCGTATTCGATTCACGTTTTTTAGCCAATACAAACATCAATTTGACGTTATTATGAGTATAACAACCTACTCCATCAATAAAAGTCACACCACGGTGCATATCCTTATTGATACGATGACCAATTTCTTCATACTTGGAAGAGATGATAAAGAACTGTACAGACTGGCGGCTACTGTTTACCACCTGGTCCAACATAAAACTAGAAATAATCAATACAACATATCCATATACCACTTTCTCCCAATCTTTCAGCACCAGATAACTGGAAGTAATGATAATGACATCGCAAATCAAAATAACTCTTCCCAAAGAAATATCCCGATATTTATTGACGATGGCCGCAATAATATCTGTTCCTCCGGTACTTCCGTTAGCTGAAAATGCGACACCAATACCTGCCCCACAGAAAGAAGCTCCTAACACACATGACATGAACGGCTGATTATGAATCAACGGCCCCGTCACAAAATGTTGGATAACCGACAGGATGAAAGTCAAGATAAACACAGCAAAAATAGTCTTCAGGCAGAATTTCAGTCCCAGTATCTTCAAAGCCAAAAGCAACAAAGAAAAATTAATAATCAGATAAGTATACTGGACAGGAAATCCTGTTGCCCAATAGATAATTGATGCAATTCCCGGAACAGCCCCTGAAGGTATATCACTCGGCAATAAAAAAACGGTCCAACCAATACCGTACATAACCATTCCTAATGCAATCAGCAAATAGTCTTTAATCTCTCTATAAACCTGTTTACTTCTAACAGACAGCGTTGAACTCATGGTGCTTTAAATATTAAAATTGCGGTGCAAAAATAGAAAAAAAATTAATCTCTTGACCTATATCAAGACAAAAAGGAAGATAATAATCAAAATTTTCTTTCAACACAGACTTTTTTGTTAACAGGACGATAATTCACAGAGAAAAGTAAGCCAGTCCTTTTATAATTGACACTAATTTAGTAATTTTGCCACGAATAAGGACAAAACATCAGGCATGGCATTAGTTAACGAACATCTGTTAAGGCTTCTGGATAATTACCTATTCACTGATATTACCAGAAAGGTAAATTCATTTAAGGTAACTCACCCCAAAGCTGAAGTTATTCATCTGGGTATCGGCGATGTAACGCGTCCGATTCCTGCTGCTTGCCGCGAAGCCATGTGTAAGGCCATTAACGATTTAGGTAAAGTAGAGACCTTTCATGGATATGGTCCAGAACAAGGATATGATTTTCTGATTGAAGCTATTCTAAAACATGATTACGCCTCCAGAGGGGTTTCTTTATCAGCATCAGAAATCTTCATCAGCGATGGTGCTAAAACCGATACTGGTAACTTGGGAGATATTCTGCGTCATGACAACAGTATCGGAGTAACCGACCCTATTTATCCGGCTTACATCGATTCAAATGTATCAAGTGGTAGAGCCGGCTACATTGATAAAGAAGGAAAATGGAGCAATGTAGTCTATATTCCTTGCCACATGGAAAATAACTTTATTCCCCCTATACCCAAACAACGTATCGACATTATTTACCTCTGCTTCCCTAACAACCCGACAGGAGCTGTCCTCACTAAAGACGAACTGAAAAAATGGGTAAACTATGCCATTAAGAATGACGCCCTCATTATTTTTGACGCCGCTTATGAGGCTTACATCCAACAACCAGAAATTCCCCACTCCATTTATGAAATCAAAGGAGCCAAGAAAGTGGCAATTGAGATCCGAAGCTTCTCGAAGACGGCTGGTTTCACCGGGGTACGATGCGGCTATACCGTCATTCCGAAAGAAGTAACAGCAGCTACCTTAAACGGAGAGCGGATTTCACTGAATAAACTGTGGCTACGCAGACAGACTACCAAATTCAATGGGGCATCTTATATTTCCCAACGGGGAGCAGAAGCCATCTATACTCCGGAGGGGCAAGAAGAAGTAAAAGCAATGATAAATTACTATATGGAGAATGCCCACATCATGAAAAAAGCTTTAGGAGGAACCGGATTGAAAGTTTTCGGTGGAGAAAATGCTCCATATTTATGGGTAAAAGCCCCTGATGGTATGACATCCTGGAAATTCTTTGAAAAACTACTTTACGATACACAAGTGGTCAGTACCCCTGGAATCGGTTTCGGACCAAGTGGAGAGGGATATATCCGCCTGACCGCATTCAATGACCGGAAACAATGTGAAGAAGGAATGAAAAGAATCTGTCACTATTTATAAAATAAAGGAAAAACTTCAAAACCATTAAATAAACTTTAGGTATTATGTCAAAATTAAGATTCAGAGTCGTAGAAGAGGCTTTTCACAAAAAACCTGTTGAAGTAGCAGTTCCGGCTGAACGTCCCAGCGAATATTTTGCGAAATATGTCTTCAACCGCGAAAAGATGTTCAAATACCTGCCTAGCAAGGTATATGCCAAGCTCATCGATGTAATCGATAATGGAGCGGCTCTTGACCGCAGTATTGCCGATGAAGTAGCGAACGGTATGAAGCGTTGGGCTATCGAAATGGGAGTCACTCACTACACTCACTGGTTCCAGCCGTTAACAGAAGGCACAGCAGAAAAACACGATGCCTTTGTGGAACACGACGGCAAAGGCGGTATGTTGGAAGAATTTTCAGGAAAACTGCTTATCCAACAGGAACCGGATGCCTCCTCATTCCCCAACGGTGGTATCCGAAACACATTCGAAGCACGTGGGTACAGTGCATGGGACCCGTCTTCTCCTGTATTCATCGTAGATGATACCTTATGCATCCCCACTATCTTTATTGCATATACCGGTGAATCACTTGACTATAAAGCTCCTCTATTGAAAGCATTAAGAGCTGTCAACAAGGCAGCAGTCGATGTCTGTCATTATTTTGATCCGAACGTCAAGAAAGTCATTACTTACCTTGGTTGGGAACAGGAATACTTCCTGGTTGACGAAGGTCTGTATGCTGCCCGTCCAGATCTCCTGCTGACAGGACGTACCTTGATGGGGCACGAAGCTTCTAAAAACCAACAGTTGGAAGATCACTATTTCGGTGCTATCCCTACCCGTGTAGCTGCTTTCATGAAAGACTTGGAAATTCAGGCATTGGAATTAGGTATACCGGTAAAAACCAGACACAATGAAGTGGCTCCCAACCAGTTTGAATTAGCTCCAATCTATGAAGAATGTAATCTGGCTGTCGATCATAACATGCTGATTATGTCATTGATGCGCAAAATAGCCCGCAACCATGGCTTCCGTTTGCTGTTGCATGAAAAACCATTCAAAGGAGTAAACGGCTCAGGAAAACATAACAACTGGTCATTAGGCACTGACACAGGTGTACTGCTGATGGCTCCAGGTAAAACAGCAGAAGACAATCTGCGTTTCATTACCTTTGTAGTCAATACACTGACTGCCGTATACCACCATAACGGATTATTGAAAGCATCCATCATGAGTGCAACGAACACCCATCGACTGGGAGCCAACGAAGCACCTCCTGCTATCATCTCTTCTTTCCTTGGAACTCAATTAAGTAAAGTACTTGACCATCTGGAGGAAAGTGCTAACGAAGATTTGGTATCATTAGGAGGCAAACAGGGTATGAAACTGGATATTCCACAAATACCTGAATTGCTGATAGACAACACAGACCGTAACCGTACTTCTCCGTTCGCCTTCACCGGGAACCGTTTCGAATTCCGTGCACCAGGTTCAGAATCGAACTGTGCCAGTGCCATGATTGCGCTGAATACGGCAATGGCTGACCAGCTGATTACATTTAAGAAAGAAGTAGATGCACTCATAGAGCAAGGAGAACCTAAAATTTCTGCCATTGTACAGGTATTACGTAAATATATCAAGGAATGTAAACCTATCCGCTTCGACGGAAACGGATACAGTGAAGAATGGAAACAAGAAGCAGAACGCCGTGGTTTGGATTGCGAAACCAGCTGTCCGATTATATTCGACAATTATCTGAAGCCAGAAAGTATTAAAATATTTGAATCTACCGGTGTCATGACACGTAAAGAGCTGGCAGCCCGTAATGAAGTGAAGTGGGACATGTACACCAAGAAAATTCAAATTGAAGCCCGTGTATTGGGAGATCTGGTAATGAACCATATTGTACCGGTAGCTATTGAATATCAGACCAAACTGATAGACAATGCCTATAAGATGAAATCTTTGTTCCCGGAAGAAGAGGCAAAAGCACTTTCTGCCGAGAATCTGGCTATTATCAAGCAGATAGCAGAACACACAGCCTATATCAAAGAACGTGTAGACGCATTGGTTGAAGCTCGTAAAGTAGCCAACAAGATTGAAAAGGAACGTGAAAAGGCCATTGCCTATCACGACACCATCGCTCCGATGCTGGAACAAATACGTTACCACATTGATAAACTCGAACTGATTGTGGACGACCAGATGTGGACCTTACCTAAGTATCGGGAACTTCTGTTTATCCGTTAATATCATTTCAGAAACTATAGAAGAATATCATACGGCCGGAGGCGTCAATACCTTCGGCCGTTTTTATCATTTTCTGACAATTTGCTACATTTTCCAGGTATATATCACAGAATCCTCTGTTTCTATGCGACTTACGATTGACTTCCCTCCTTATACAGGCTTCACGACATACCTCTTCAAAAACAAATTCCATCAATCCTCTAAAAATATTTCAGAAATAAACGTATAAAAATACAGCCTGCTAAACCGACCCAAATAGAAAAGTACCTATCTTTGCAACATGGAATGGCTATATAATTTATTCTTCGAACACTCAGCCCTTCAAGCAGTCGTTATTTTATCACTGATAACGGCCATTGGGCTTGCCCTTGGAAAGATTCACATCTGTGGCATCTCGTTGGGAGTTACTTTTGTTTTCTTCATGGGTATCCTGGCCGGACATCTGGGATTCTCCATTGATCCGCAAATGTTGTCATATGCAGAAAGTTTCGGACTCGTTTTGTTTGTCTATGCATTAGGACTGCAAGTAGGACCTGGATTCTTCAGTTCCTTCCAGAAAGGAGGCTGCCAATTAAACCTTCTCGGATTAGGTGTTATTCTGTTGGGTACCTGCATGGCAATCGCTCTCTGCCAAGTAACACCTGTTTCACTTCCAGATATGGTAGGCATACTCTGCGGAGCCACTACCAATACTCCAGCACTAGGTGCTGCTCAGCAGACTTTGAAACAATTGGGAGAGCCAACCAGTGGAGCCGCATTAAGTTGTGCCGTAACTTATCCTTTAGGAGTACTGGGAGTTATATTCGCTATTATCCTGGTACGAAAACTTTTCGTAAGAAAAGCTGATATGGAGAATCATGAGCACGAAGACCCGAATCACACTTACATTGCAACTTTTCAGGTACATAATCCTGCTATATTCAATATGAGTATTCAGGACATTGCCAAGTTAAGTTATCCCAAATTCGTTATTTCACGTTTATGGAGAGATGGAGCTGTAAGTATTCCAACCTCCGACAAAATAGTTAAAGAGAACGACCGCCTGCTGGTAATTACCACAGAAAAAGACGCTCCCACCCTGACCATTCTGTTCGGAGAACAAGAAAATCGTGACTGGAACAAGGAAGACATCGACTGGAATGCTATCGACAGCCAGCTCATATCCAAACACATTGTCATCACACGCCCGGAAATCAACGGGAAAAAACTGGGTTCACTCCGCCTACGGAATACATATGGAATAAACATCAGCCGTGTATTACGTAGTGGCGTACAATTGCTGGCTACTGCAGGACTGGTTCTGCACCTAGGCGACCGTCTGACTGTAGTAGGAGAAGCTGCTGCCATTCAAAATGTTGAGAAAGTGCTGGGAAATACGGTAAAGACATTGAAGGATCCCAACCTGGCCTCCATATTCATTGGCATTGTATTGGGCCTTATTGTGGGGTCCATACCTGTAGTAATTCCAGGTATCAGCTCTCCTGTCAAACTTGGACTGGCAGGAGGCCCCATCGTTGTAGGTATCCTGATAGGAGCCTATGGTCCGAGGTTCCATCTGCTGACTTATACAACACGAAGTGCCAGCCTCATGCTGAGAGGTATCGGTCTTTCTTTATATCTGGCATGCCTGGGACTGGATGCCGGCTCACACTTTTTCGAAACAGTCATGCGTCCTGAAGGAGCCTTATGGGTAGGATTAGGCTTTCTGATAACTTTTGTACCCGTAGTCATCATGGCACTGGTAGCGATGAGACTCTGCCACCTGGATTTCGGAAATACCTGTGGGATGCTATGTGGAAGTATGGCCAATCCAATGGCCTTGAACTATGCCAATGACATCATCCCTAACGACAACCCGGCTGTCAGCTATGCAACAGTCTATCCGCTAGGTATGTTTGTGCGGGTTATTATCGCACAACTGATACTAATGTTATTCCTTTAATAATCTACAAGAACCCTCAAAATTAAATACGCAATGAAAATCTACAAGCAGATAACCAATGAAATGATTGAGCAGGACCTCCGCTATCTGGAACTGCTTTCACATAAATTTCCGACTATTGCAGCTGCAAGTACAGAAATCATTAACCTGGAAGCTATCCTGAATCTACCTAAAGGAACAGAACATTTTCTGGCTGATATCCATGGAGAATACGAGGCCTTTCAGCATGTACTTCGGAACGCATCAGGTGCCATCAAACGGAAAGTCAATGAGATTTTCGGCAATACCCTGCGTGAGGCGGAAAAGAAAGAACTCTGTACATTAATTTATTATCCGGAACAGAAACTGCAACTGGTAAAGGAGAAGGAAACCGACTTGATAGACTGGTATGTAATTACCTTGAACCAACTAGTAAGGGTATGCCAGAATGTATCTTCCAAATATACCCGTTCAAAGGTACGCAAAGCATTGCCTGCCGAATTCTCTTACATCATCCAGGAACTGCTCCACGAAAGCAGTATGGATCCAAATAAAGAAGCCTATATCAATGTTATTATCAGCACCATCATCGACACCCACCGTGCCGACGACTTCATCATTGCGCTATGTAACCTGATACAGCGGCTGACCATCGATTCACTACATATTCTGGGAGATATATTTGACCGTGGTCCGGGACCTCATATCATCATGGATACTCTCTGTGATTATCATAATTTCGATATCCAATGGGGGAACCATGATATTCTCTGGATGGGAGCTGCCTCTGGGAACGACTGCTGCATAGCCAATGCACTTCGTCTGGCTATGCGTTATGGTAATCTTGCCGCCTTGGAAGACGGCTACGGCATCAATCTACTTCCACTGGCTACCTTTGCCATGGAAACCTATGCCGATGACCCTTGCGAATTCTTCGGTCCTAAAACCGACCCCCAAAATAATCCCTATAACAATAAGACACTGCGTTTGATGGGACAAATGCACAAGGCCATCAGTGTCATCCAGTTCAAGCTGGAGGCTGACATTATCCGCCGTCGTCCGGAATTCCATATGGGAGACCGTCTACTACTCCACCATATCGATTTTGACAAAAAGAAATTTATCATGGATGGGAAAGAGTATGAAATGCGTGACTGTTTCTTCCCGACAGTAGATCCGGCAGATCCATACAAGCTAAGCGAAGAAGAAGCTGAAATCGTACAAAAACTACATTACTCATTTACTCGAAGTGAGAAACTGCGGAAACATATGAAATGCCTGTTCCGCTATGGCTGCATGTTCAATGTCTGCAATTCCAATCTATTGTTCCATGCATCCATGCCGCTGAACGAAGATGGTACTTTGAAAGAGGTAGACATTTTAGGTAGAAAGTACAAAGGCAAAGAACTGCTGAACCGCACCGGACAGCTCATCCGTACCGCCTACTTTGCTGACGATGACAACGAAGAAAAAGCCTTTGCCCTCGATTACATCTGGTATCTCTGGTGTGGGAAAGACTCTCCGGCTTTCGACAAGAGTAAAATGGCTACCTTTGAGCGCTATTTCCTGACAGACAAGAGTACTCATAAAGAGATAAAAGGAGCCTATTACACATTAAGAGACCGCGAGGATATCTGTGATATGATTCTGGATGAATTCGGCGTGGAAGGCGAACATCGGCATATCATCAATGGACACGTACCGGTAAAAGCCGTAAAAGGTGAAAAGCCCATTAAGGCCAACGGAAAACTGATGGTCATTGACGGAGGTTTCTCCAAAGCCTATCAGCCGGAAACCGGAATTGCCGGCTATACTTTAGTCTACCACTCCCGTGGTTTCCAGCTGGTGCAACACGAGCCTTTCACATCTACCCAAAAAGCCATCGAAGAAGGACAGGACATCAAATCTACCACTCAGATTGTAGAACTGAGCACCAAACGAATGATGGTAAAAGACACCGACAAAGGTCGCGAACTATCCATTCAGATAGAGGATTTGAAAAAGCTGTTAGTAGCCTATCGTACCGGCATTATCAAAGAAAAAGCTTCCTGAGATATCATCAGGAACAATATGAAAATCCCCCCAACACATTCTAAAATGAGAAACGATGGGGGGATTCTTATGTAAACTTCCAATTTTAGGGTGCCCCCTTTTAGACGGGC
>URWP01000028.1 GCA_900551645.1 uncultured Bacteroides sp. | reverse complement strand
AGCCTTATTTCCCCATCGGCTTCCCGAATGTGGCAGGAGGATTTGAAGTACGCAACCGTTTCTTCAAGGGGTGCATCGCGCCGAAAGACATCAGCCATATACGCCAGCAGGGAGAGCCGAGAGAGAAGTGTCTCGTGTTCGAGGGCATGATGGACTATTTGTCATTCCTCACGTTGCGGATGAGGAACTGTCCGACCATGCCTGACCTTGACGGGCAGGATTACGTTATCCTCAATTCGGTTGCCAATGTTTCCAAAGCCATAGATGTGCTGCATAGGTACAATCGCATCCACTGCCTGCTTGACAATGACGAGGCAGGAAGAAATGCCTACTTGGAATTGGCAAGAGAGTTCAGCGGTCGTATCCGGGACTTCTCCGACAACTACAAAGGGCATAAAGACCTGAACGATTACCTGTGCGGCAAGCCCATGTCCCAATCGGCTGAGCCGATAAAAGAGAAGAAGCAAGTCCAATCCGCAAGGCGGATGATACAGCCACCGAAAAAGAAAGGGCTGAAAATGTAAGGGGATGCTTGCAGCGGCACGGATATTTACCGATGGAAAATACCATAGCTTATTAGGGAATTTTCCGAGCCGCATTGCAAGCAACGCTGAAAATTCCCCAATAAGCCAAAGAGGTTGCACCTCTCTGGACTCTCCAAGACCAACGGCAACAGCCGTACATAAGCAATAATCAAACAATGTTTCACAAGCAGAATAAGAAAAGAATTATATATGGGATTCGTAGTATTACACATGGAAAAGGCGCACGGTTCCGACAGCGGAACGACTGCCCACATCGAGCGTTTCATCATACCGAAGAACGCAGACCCCACACGCACACACCTTAACCGAAAACTCGTCACTTACCCCGATGGGATAAAAGACCGCACGGCAGCCATTCAGAAAAGATTGGAGGAAGCAGGACTGACACGCAAAATCGGGAACAACCAAGTTCGGGCCATCCGTATCAACGTGTCGGGAACACACGAGGATATGAAGCGTATCGAAAAGGAGGGCAGACTTGATGAATGGTGTGCCGACAATATGAAATACTTTGCCGACCTGTTCGGCAGGGAGAATATCGTGGCAGCACATCTGCACAGGGACGAGGAAACGCCACACATACACATCACACTCGTTCCAATTGTCAAAGGAGAACGTAAGCGCAAAAAACGTGAGGAACAGGCGAAGAAACGCTATCGCAAGAAACCAGCCAACACGGTGAGACTATGTGCCGATGACATCATGACACGCTTGAAACTGAAATCCTACCAAGACAGTTATGCCGTAGCAATGGCCAAGTACGGTCTGCAACGTGGTATAGACGGTTCACAGGCTCGTCACAAGTCCACACAGCAGTATTATCGGGATATACAGAAACTTGCCGACGGCTTGAAATCGGAAGTGGTGGATTTGCAGGAGCAGAAAGAAACGGCACAAGAAGAACTCAGACGAGCCAAGAAAGAGGTGCAGACCGAGAAACTGAAAGGCGTAGCCACCACAGCAGTGACCCACATTGCTGAAAGTGTCGGTTCTCTTTTCGGCAGTAACAAGGTCAAGACATTGGAACGCAGGAATGAGGATTTGCAAGACCGCATTCTTGAACTTGAAGAAGAAGCACGACAAAGGGAACAGCAACAGGCGAAGCACATACAGGAGATAACGGATGCTTACGAACAGCGACACCGCAAGCTGTCCGAGTTCGCGGATTATGTCAGGCACTATTTTCCGTATGTTGAGAAACTGATGCCGACCATCAAGTTTCTACGTGATACGCTGAATTTTGGCGATGCCGTCATCAGGAAATTATGCACGTTCAAGGATGTTCCCATCAAAGGCGAACTCTATTCTTGTGAATTCAACCAACATTTCAAGGCGGACAAAACGGTATGCTCACTTAAAGAGGACAAAGAGGGGAAATATAATCTCCACATAGACGGAGTTTCACATGTCAGTTGGTTCAGACGGAAGAAAGAAGAGTTTATGGAGAAACTGAAACCACAAGCAAGGAGACAAAATCGGGGTATTAAGCTGTAAATCATAATTAAGTCTGTGATAGTTGAATGGCGTATCACGGATTTTTTGTACTTTTGTGTTGCTTATAACATCATCGGTAATATAATTTGCAATACATATGGAAAAGATAAATGAAACTCACATCTTAGTTTTGAAAGAACATAATGGTATTTTTCAAGTTATTTCAATGCCAATAGACGATAGCTCTTTTATAATTAACGAAATAGAGGCTTCTGTAGATAATCCCAATAAAACATTGCTGGATGTACAATCTGAATTTCTCAATAACTTTCAAAGCATAAATAATGCTTATGGATATCTTTATCCGTATGCATATAGTTCTTCTTATGTTTCGGGAGCAATAAAACCTAAAAGACACACATATGCCGAATATAAAACAGAGTTGGATAATAGGGTGAAGAACAGAGCCATAGGTGAAAATATTGATATAAATCATATTATAGAGGATGAAAATAGAATCCTCAAACAGAATTATGCATCATTGTGTACTCGTTACATTAAGCAACAGATGCTATATAAAGCATTCCAAAATGCAGCAAATGATCCCTCCTGTAAGATGTACTCCCGCGAGTCAATAGGGTGGAGTAGTTTTGATTATGCAATAACCGATGATATAAAAGTTTGTCTTTATACTAACTTAGGATTTGGATATGCAAGTTATTTTACGTTATCCATATCTTATAAAGATATTATAATAGCACCATTTTCACATATAGCAAAGTATTATAATGCTTGTATGACGGATATTATTCGTTGTACTAGAGATTATTATGTAGACAAAGACAATTGGTATCCAATGTTTGAGTTTGTTAAGGATTTTGTAAATCATTCTTTAGAAGACCCTAAATCCTTTGTTGAAAGCTATATTATGAATGAAATAGACGAAATGATAAGATGTCTTAGAAATATCATGGCTAATCCATCTGCTGTTATCAATATGTTCAAAAATCAGAACAATAACATAGATTATCATCGTCTTAGATTTATCAATCCTATGTCTAATGATGAAAAACAACTATATAGTGTATATCCTATAGAAATGCCAACAATTTTTAAGAGTGAAAAATTATCACAGGCGGTGAATACTTTAAAGCGTCTTGAAGAATTGCAAAAAATTCATTCTCAAATAAACGTATATATTGAAGAAATATTAAACATGATTGTTGAGCTAAGCCCTGAAATTGATAAAACAATTGAATCTATTCGAATAGATATTGAAAGGTTGGTGATTCAAAAGAAGCCTAAGGAAGAACTTGCAGAATCCTTGCAAACTCGAATTGATGGATTTGTTACAGAACTAAATAACGAATTAGAAAAGCTGCCCAGAGACGCTGATTGGAAAAGAAAGGAAGACGTGCGTAAACAATTTGAAGAAAGACATCCTATATACGTAGATACTAAAAACAGATTACAAGAAGTAAATGATGAAATTTCTGAAATAAACAAAAAAATATATTCAAGGAAGTCTCTTGTAGAGAGATTGTTAAATAGCAGTAATAATTTAGCACCATATATGGCTAGTGCTGTTTAATTACTTTCAAAGTCAGAAACTTAATAATTCTATGGAGTGAACCTATGGGGATGTAAATACTAAAAGAAAAAGGTTGTTCTTTGGTGTTTACATCCTAATTTGCTATTTTTGTACGCCAAGTGAGTTATTTGAAACGCAAATCAAGGCAAAACGCAGCAAATGGCACAGTTGCCAAGTCATTACCTCAAAATTGGGTAATTCTCCCTAAGCCTTTTGTATAAGGCACTTATAAAGTGCATTCCAAAATTACGGAAATAATTTCATTTTCATTTATTAGGGATAGTTTTCCTTTGAAAAAGGTCATTATAATAACTGAATCATCTGTAATAGATGATGTAATGTTTTTTTATAATCAGATTATGCCCCTTGCCTGTTATCTCTGTTCAACATACAGGTTATTGTCTTTTACATAGTACCCTTTGCAGAAAATAGGATAACCGTATGTATAACCGTCCATAAAAGGGTTATTCAGGTAAGTTTGTAAGTCGGCAAAGGAATGGCCGATGTTTGCTGTTTGGTTTATGTCAGAAACGGTCAGCAGGATAATCTGGGAATTTTTTAAGACTTCTTCGTGATTTGTATAGTTTTCGATGAACGGTCCCCTCAATGCAGACAATACTTCTTGGTATTGATATTTGCTTGCAATGATAAAATAAGCACTTGTACCGTAGGTCAATGAACGAACATAGACAAGTCCGTCTGGATTGGAAGGAGGTTCTACAAAGACTCCGTTGACAGGTATATCCATTGATACAGTGAAGCTTTTGAAAACCACTTTTCCTACACACAGGCTTTTGACAGGTTGTATGTCCAGTTCTTGCTTTCCTATCTTCACCAGCGTATTGGCAAAACTTTCATTGTCGTTGATACAAAGACTTAAGTCATCCAGGCTGTTTAACTCTGCAAACTGTACAATATACGGTCTTGTAGGAAACTTAAAATCTTTGTATTTTTTCGAAGCGATAGCTTCCTGCATTTTTTTCTGGTATTGAATCCATCTTACATCCTCCATTGGGGTCATATAGGGTATTTGAAAATTGAATGTAAGATTTATAGGTTGCTTCTTTTCCGTTACCGATTTGTCAAAAGAAGTGGCGAAAGTACTTTCCGGAAAAACAGCACCTACATAAACAGACGGAGGATTGGCTATGCACCACCATCCGTGTATTCCGAGGTATCGGCTACTTATATCTGTTTCTTTCTCCCTACTGTCATTGATGAGGGTTTCCCATTTGGGGGAAATATCAATTGTATTGTCCTCTATGATTTCAATTAGTCTATAATGAGGCGCTGCATCGGCTGAAGGGTTGCCTGGTATTGTTTTTTCAACTTTTAAAACATATTCATGTCCCTTTTCATAAGAGAATGCATTGATGCTTCTCATGGGCAATTTTGAATATTCGGATTCTCCATCTTCTTTTACCAGCATGCATTCGATTGATTCCTTACTCCCTGAAGGGGTATAGGTGCTCGTTTCTCCAGATACATATATGGTTATGACTTTCACTTTATCCTTGAAGTCTGCTTCTTTGTCGCAGCTGATAACGCTGAATGTACAAAGGAATAGTAGTAATATTCCTGATAGGTTCTTCATATTCATAACTGTATGTATGTTAGGTTTTACTCTCCTTTTACTGGTTTGAGTGGCTTGTTCTCTAAGAGCTGATTATCGTTTGATTGGGCTCTTAAAATTATATTTTTCCCATTACTCTTACCGGGAAAACGGAATAATAGATGAAAACCACTATTCTGAAAAGTTAAAGTGAGTAAAACCTAACATGTTGCTGAAGATTCAGTTCCTACTCAAGATGTGCTGAATGAAACATTATCAGATTATAACCTATCTATTTCATTAAAATCTTGTTCATGGCTCCTTCCTTTCTCTTTTCCAAAACGATAAGAAATATTCAGTTTGATTTGTCTTGATTCACCTTTGCCCCAATTCCAAAGTTGAAAACCGCTGAAGGAACTGTAGCTGTTCCAATTGTTTGTCCAAAGGATGTCTGTGAATGCCAGGCTTACGGTGAATCGCTTCTTTAAGAAGGATTTACCCAAAGCCAAGTCGATATAGCCGCTTGGGTCCATCTTTTCGTTTGAGGCGCCCAGTCTTCTGGTGATGTATGAGCCATTTAATTCTAACTGTATTTTCCAAGGAAGGCGAAATGTATTCATCATTGTAAAAATACCTGCGAATGCACTTTGATTGAATTCTCTGTATTGGTCGAAAGCTATGTCTTTCTTTACATAATAGCCTATCAGGTTGAGATTCATTTCCCACCAGGAGAACGGATTTAGTCCTTGATTGAAGGTCAGTGAGATTTGTTGTTGCTTCCCTATATTCCTTGGTGTCATAACGACCTTATTCGTTGATAAAGTGTCTGTTATTTGTGCTTTATAATCCTTCATGTATGTATAGGCGGCAGAAACGGAACTACGTTTATAGCTATATGTCAATGAAGCCCGATGGGTCTTCTGTGGCGACAGAAACGGGTTCCCTTTCCAATACGATAACTCATCCAATAGGTATTCGAAAGGATTCAAATCCTGATAAGCCGGTCGGTCTATACGGCTGCCATATCCGATTGAAACGGATTGTTCTTCACCAAGCTGATAATTCAGATTTATCGAAGGAAAAATGTTGAAATAGTGGCGTTTGTTTTCCTCATTATTTATCCCATCCACCGTATATAGGCTACCATCAGACCAGGTTTGTTCGCCCCGTAAACCAAGTTCAATATTTAGTCTGTCATTAAATGGATACGAATAAAGTAGATAAGCGGCTAATATCTGTTCTTTGTAAGTAAAATCATTTGATTGTGTGACGTCGATGTTTTCATTGTTGTCTTTTATTTCAAAGAACTTGTATCCATTATCCGCATTGACATTGGAATACTTTATCCCCGATTTAAGTGTACCGGAGCTTATTTTATGTTGTTGGTTGTATGACAATGCATAAATGTGAATGTTCCTACTATTGATTGATTTGTATAGAAAATCATTTATAGTCTCGCCATTAGGAAGTTTATATGTATTGGGCTGCAAATTCCCGGAGCCACCATCGAACCATGCATAATTGGCATCGACAGAATATTTGACACCTTCTTTAGGCGTAGACATAAAATAAAGGTTCCCTCCATACCTGTTACCTTTCTGCATATAGTATTCATTTTTTGCGTAGAGGATTTGTTCCAGATTATAACTCTCCAAATCCCGGATTTCAGTAACTGTAGATGTCAGGCCAGGACCAAAAAGGATATTTGCTGTAAATTGACCTCCTATCAGATGACTATCATTGATTTTATATTCGAAATCAAGATTGCCGGCTATCGTTTTACGTTTATCTGTATCTTCTGTAGGGCTATAGTAATCTTTACCGGATTGCTTGCGATGCATTCCATAATCTAAATTGTAATAGCCGAATTGGTGATGGTAGTTTCCCATTAAGCTGAATTTACCTTGTGTATAGCTGAAGGAAAGTTCTGTGTTCTGACGAAGATGATTCCAATAAGAAACGCCGTTATTCATGGCAAAGGAATATCCTTCTGTGGGTTGGTTTTGCGTATTAATGTTGATGATTCCTCCAGAGCCTTCAGCATCATATTGTGCGGATGGGTTGTTTATTATTTCTATAGATGAGACAGCTGTTGATGACATGGATTTGAGCATGGAAACAAGTTCCTCTTGCTGCATATAGGTTGGTTTCCCGTTGAGAATGATAAGGACACCGTTTCTGCCGCCTATGCTGATATTATCATTTCCGTCAACAAAAATACCTGGGGTTTTCTTCAAAACATCCAATGCGGAACTGCCGGCTAATGTCGCACTGTTTTTTGGAAAAAATACTGTATTTCCATTGATGACACGCACCGATGGTGTCTGTTTTTCTCCGACAACAAGGACGTTGTCCAGCATGATACTTGAAGATTGTAATGCGATATTTAGAACTGTATCATTCTTGATGGTAAAAGGGGAAGTGAGATATGGAGCGTATCCTAAACAGTTTACATACAGTTGAATATTGCCTTTGGCCTTTATGCTGAACTGTCCTTCTGTATCGGTGATGCACTGACTATAGGATATGCCTGTTTGGGTGTTGACTGCACTTACAACTGCGGCTTCGATAGGAATCTGCAATGAATCCTTCACTGCTCCTGACAATATATATTCTGTGTCTTTGGAATGAGTCTTTTCTGCTATTATAACGTATGTATTTGCACGTACCTTCTTGTATTTAAGAGGGGTGCCGGATAAAATAGTTTTTATAGCTTCCTCAAAAGTCGTATTGCTCAGACTGCATGAAACTTTGAATTCTTCGGTATCTTTGTAGTCAAACAGGATATGAGAGCCGGTCTTGTCTTCTAGGTCTTTTAAGGCTTCAGCCATAGAAACGTTTTGTAACTCTACATTCATAGAATTAGAGGTCTGTGCATTCAGATTTGAACAACACAACAGGCAAATGCATAAAAATGGTGTCAATCTTAATTTCATAAGTTTTAAATTTGATGTTTGAAATAAATACGACTGACATGATAAAACGGGTACCGTTTCTTATAATTATTTTCCTACAATTATGGCGTCATCAGCGATAATAATTGGTTTTTTGCTGATATAGTTCAGTAATTCAACGATTGCTGAAAGTTGTTCGTTTCTGTACGCCTTAAAATGCAAGCGGTCATTCATGCTTGTTTTATCTTTGAAAATGACACTGACATTATACCAACGGCCTAACTCACACAGTATTTCTGCCAATGTCTGATTATCAAAATAGAATTCTCCGTTGTGCCATGAAGTAACGGCATTTGTCTGTGAAGTTGTTATCGAACGGAGATGATTTTTTTCTGTCAATACCGCCTGTTCGCCGGGATTAATGTTCAAGCTTTCATTATTATGTAAAGAGACAACCTTTAGAGAGCCGGAAAGTAAGGTTACTTTTGGCTCTTCCGTCTTATAGTTCCTGAAATTAAAAACTGTTCCTAGTACACGAGTGCTTAACTTTTCTGATTGTACTAGAAACGGATGAAGGGAATCTTTGACTACATCAAACAATCCTTCTCCGTCAATAATTACAGAACGATCATTTTTACCGAATTTCGTATAGTCATAAGTAAGCTGACTTTCAGCATTAAGGGTAACAGTTGTTCCATCAGGTAGCATGATTTGTTTTTGCATTCCTCTCGGAATACAAATGACAACCTGTCCATTTGTGGTGTCCTGTTGAATTGTTTGGGTCAATCTTGATGCTTCAAAAATCTTCAAATCCTTATTGAAGCTTTTGGTGAAGTTTAAAATAAAAAACAAGGTTATGCAAGCAGCTGTAACTAGCCCTAAAAATATCACCAATGTTGATTTCTTTTTATGGCGGCATTTGAATTTTTCCCATTCTCTATCTACTTCTGGAGCCGGAATGTTTTGTCGGGCTAAAGCTTCCTTGGCACGTAATATAGAGCGGGCAATTTTAAGATTTTCCTTATCCGAGAATAATTCCTTAAGCTCATCCGGTGTAAAGGAGGAGGGAGATTCCAAGGCTTCTATTATTTGTTTGATTTTTTTATCAGATTCATTTTCCATAATCAATATCTTTTAGAATGATACATTCATAAAAATAGATCGGTATATGTTGGTACTATTTTTTTGTTTCGAATTTTCCTCTTATTAAACGAAGAACCTTCATTATATGCTTTTTTACGCCATTGGTACTTATGTTATATTCTTCAGCTACTTCGGCATACTTTTTATTTAGGAAATAGCACTTCGTGAATATGCTTTTTGTTGGTTCGTCTAGATCTGAAATGATTTTTTCTATTTGGGATATTTGTTGTTCATACAATTCATATTCGTCTGGTTCTTCGTAGGTGATGAGTTCGTAAAGTTCTGTATATTGCTGTTCTACCTTTTTATGTTTTATATAATCAAGACATTTATTCCGGACAAGTGTATAGAGAAAAGTAGATAAGGTTTCTTCTTTCAATTCATGGCGTTGGGTCCAGAGCTTTTCAAAGACATCATTGATAATGTCTTTGGAGGCTTCTGTATCTGAAATGAACTGAAAGCAATAGTAATACAGGCGAGGATAATAGGCTCTATACACTGTTTCAAATCTTTCTTCTGATAATCTTGAAGTATTTGGAAAGTGAAAAATTTTCATAAAGTAAAGATACACAAAATATTTTATAGTGCCTTTTATTTAGGATTTATGGTTTATTGCGGAATCCCATATTTAAAGAATTCCTCTTCTTTGATTGCTTGTAGCCGGTTTTGTGCTTCTTTATATAGACGTTTCATGGTTTCTGTCACCTCATTCTTCATGGAGTCTACGGAATTTATAAAACGTAGGTAATATGCTTTTTCATTTTTGCTGTCTTTCAATATACCGTATGTACGTGCTATTTTATATATTGAGAAAAGAGATGAAGGGTCAATATCCAGACATTGGTTCAAATAGTATATGCTTTCTTGGTATTTGTGCCTGCTGAAATATGCATCAGAGATGGCGTCGTTCAAAGTAAACATTAAAGTTGTGTCCGGTTGCAGTAAAGTCATAGCTTCTTGAATGTATTTTATGCCATCGTCCTTAAAGCCTAGTTTGATACCAATCAGGCCCAATTGTGAAAGGATATAAGGATTTTTCTCCTTGATATGGTTTGCTTGGACAAGGTTATCGTATGCCTGATTCAGACTATCCATTTGAGCATAACATAATCCGGCATAGTAATACGTCTCGCTGCTGTTATCTTGTGCCTGTAACAGTTTCTGGTATAGTGTTAATGCCTTTTCGTATTCTTTTTTGAGATAATAAGAGAATGCCCGCTGTCTATTGATGAAAATATTCGTTGAATCATTGGAAACATATTTTTCGGTTACGGACAATGCTGAATCCGGTTCTTCCTGCATGTTGTATGTGGATGCAAGGCTTGCTATAATTTCACTGTCAAAGGGGTATTCATCAACGATCCTTTTACCGATTAATAGCATGGAATCTTTTTCTGACGTCTGTCTATGCAGGTTATATTTGAATCTCAAATCCATCTGGGTTAAACTGTCTGCCGGTATCTTGTTTAAGAAATGTTTCGAAAGTTCATATTGCCCCCTTTTCATATAGCATTGTGCTATCTTCCTGATATAAAGAAGTCTGTAATTGTTCTCAAGACTTTGTTTATACCAATAGAGTGCACCGTAATAATCGAAACTCTTTTCCAGACTGTCTCCTTTTTGATAATATTGTGTAGAAAGTTTATCCGATTGAATAATCGTATCATTTTTTATCGATTGGGCAGTAAGGGTATGACAGCATAGTAATACAATTGCTAAAAAAGAAGTAACAGTTCTCATCATTGCTTGAATTAGGGATTTATAATTGTCAAATGTAATATTTTGTAGTTTCGTTTTTTTAACCTAATGCACAAAAATACAAAATAAGGGATAGATAGTTGTATTTCCATATTTATATTTCTGTGTTTTTTTGTACATTTAGAAAATAAGAATGTAAAATTCCATGAAAGGTTGGCTGATATTCATTTTGTGCTTGATGACTGTGGCGGATTTCTCTGCTCAATCATCGAGAAATGATATTGATTCTTCCGAGGAAATGCGGGAAAATGAGAACCGATTGGACAGTATCTGGCGTAAGAAAGATATTTGGAACAAAGGAGTGGCTTTTGTTACAGGGAAGCCAGTGAAAGAGATTGATTCTATTATACCACCTGAATGGGCTGTCTGGGGTGGAAATTTGGAGAAATATTTTGTATCTCAAATGTGCTATCCGTCTCGTCTCTTAGAGAAGAACGAGGCTGGTTATTCTGTGGTTATGTTTTCACTGGATACATTAGGCTTGCCGCAGAAGGTGAATATATTGTCGACTGTCCATAAGGAATTTGATAAGGAAGTTATCCGGCTTGTGAGGAATCTTCCTCATTGTTTGCCTTGTCGCGATAAGGAGGGTAAACGGATGGAGTGTTTCTATACAGTGTATGTACCCTTTCTACCGCAGCATTATAGAGACAGAGTGAAGACAGACAGCATCGCTGAAGAAGAATTGAAACAGGCTTTTGTTGAATGGGAAGAACCTGCCAGATTTCAAGATGGAAATCCTAATGCCGTTCAAAACTACATTTACAGTAAATTAAAATACGATTCAGACCAATTAGGTGGACTGAGTCTGGCTCGTGGTATTTATCGGATTGATATTGATTCGTATGGAGAGATTAGGAAAGTCGGCACTGTGAAAAGTTGTGGTTTGCCGGAATGGGACAGACAGGTGGAGGAAATCATAAAAGGGATGCCTCGTTGGACTCCAGCTGTCAGCTATTCAGGCAAGGGAAGTTATCAGAATTCTATTTGGACTGTCCCTGTAGTTTTTAGGGGTGATTGTCAGTGATTTTATAGCAGTAATGATGAAAACGAAGCGTACTTATAAATTACTTTTACTGATGGCCGGATGTGTTTCCTTCATCAGTTGTACAGGGACGGACAAGTCAAGGCAAAATAAACTTCCGGAGGAGACTGTCCCTAAAGTTACCCACGCTTTTGAGGAAATGAATGATACGCTTGTTGAGCAGAATGATGATATGACAAAGGATAGTGTATCTGTTGTGTCACAACCCCTAACGATGGTATTGAAACCTATCGTGCGGGATATTCCATCCGGTCATCCTATAGATGCGGATTCACTTTCTATGTATACGGAACATGATTCTTATCCGGTATCGGTAAGTGAGGTCAAGCTTTTTATTACCAATCATACGGAGCGTGAATTTGAGGGTGGAGAGGAGTACAGTCTGGTTTATTACAATGAGGTCAATCGGGAATGGGAATTGCAACCCACCGCTCCGATTATCAACAGTGTATTGTGGTTATTTTCTCCTGGGAGGGCTACTCACTCGCAGACTATCCGTTTCTATATGGACAAGAACCGTCCCGGCAAATACCGTATTTACAAATCATTCAATCATGATACAGGGACGGCTTATGCAGAGTTTGAATTGGTCTCAGAGATGTAGTATTAAGATATAAAAGTAGATAGATATAATCAGTGCAACAGGAATCTTACACAATAATTAAATCGGTTAGGATATGGGAACTTTAGGATGTATAAATGACATGTTACGGAGGGACAAGGAAAACCGTGAACTGCGTAAACGTGGCCGTGAGAGAATGCATGAAACACGGAAGAAACTTCTTGATGCCCGGAAAATGCAGACAAATTCACAACTGTCTGCAGAGGAGATTGATAGTATCAGAGAGAAAATCGTGGAAAAAGAAGAATGTGATAAAAATCAGGCTTTCAAGATAAAAATGAAGATGATGGTTCTTTGTCTATGTCTGTTTCTGATTATATATTTGTTATTCTTACTATGTTAACACTGTTCTATTTTTTCTGAGATGTCGTAATCAAGCTTATGTATAAATGAGATTTGAAAGAGATGCTTCTTATACCTTTGGGAAACAGGTCGTATTTATGATATGTGATACAATATGGACTGAAGATGTTTATGATTAAGGTGATAGCTTCATTTCTTGGAGGTCGCTTTATAAATTTATCTGTACCGATACATATAAAGTGTTATTTCATTGATACATAAGTTTCGTTTATGCTAATTGGGATTTCCTTTTCCGCAAGTTTGAAAAACCGTTTCTTTTTTGTATCTTTCAAGACGAGATTTACCTTACAATCAGGTGCGTATGAAAAAGATAGTATTGTGTATCCTGCTGTGGATCGCCGTGCTGCCGCTCAAAGCCACAGGTCAATCGGGCGATGTGATTCGTCTGGAAGGAGAAGAATGGGTTTTGATGGCAAAGCCGATAGGGTACGACTCTCTGCTTTGTATGCGGATGGGTGATTTTCTTCCGGAAAATGTCAGTCGGTCTACGGGCAATTATAGCGGCTATACCGCTTTCTGGGAGGTACGTGACGGGTATCTTTGCCTGCAACGGGTAGAAGCGGATGTCTACGATGAGGTCAGCAAGAAGGAATCTACACGGGTGTATGAGGTGAAAGACTTGCAGCCGATTTTTGCGGCCTATTGTCGGGCTGGAGAAATTCAAGCCCGTTGGTTCAGTGGGGAACTTCGGGCCGGGAAAGGAGATGTGGTGAGATATGTGCATGACGGGTTCGACCGCAACATGGAAACAGAACGGGTGCTGACCGTTCGGAGCGGTAAAGTGCTGGAAACGCAGACTTATCATAATTACCGGAGAGCCGGATTGAATCTGATGAAGGCACAAGGGGAAATCGTGCATCGGTTTCCTTGGAAGCGGTTTCCTGAATATCAGGGAGAACGGATTATTTTTTCGATAAGTGATTTTCAGATGACGGAAGACGGTCACTTCGTAGACTGTGACGTATCTTTCATTTATCTGCGTTCTTCGCGGGAAAAAATAGACGGCAAAAATCATCCGCTGGCCCTCGCTTTTAAAGAAACGCTGAAATCCATTTATCCGTGGGAGGTGCTCTTCATCAACGGAAAGTACACGAGCGAATATCGGAATCTTACTATAACTTTGAGGGGAGATATAACGCATAATAAGGGTGATTCTGCAAAATACACGATTGTGGGTCGGGTGTATGGTGAATCCGTCCGTCAACGTCCTCCTTATGATGTGGTACATGCTGTGCTGGTTGGTTCCAATTTGAGCATGGTTGAACAACCGTTTCAAGGATGGCTGACAGATTCCACCGGCTGCTTCCGGATAAAGGGGCTGGAGGCCGGAACTTATCATCTGAAAGCGGAATATGTGGGACTGGCTCCTTGTGATACGGTAATAACTCTCCCTTCGCAGCATAATGACACGCTGCGTATGGTGCTTCCTTTATGGTATGATTATATTTTGAAATATGACTGTTCGCCGGAGTTGTCGAAAGAAAACATCCTCAAGGGACATCCCAAGCTGCGCCGGGTAATACCGGAAGGGCAGGAACAGAAAATCTGCACACACTTTTTCTGGGAGAAGTATGGTGTGAGTTGTGACGTTTTTTATCCATTGAAGAAAGATGGAACACTGGACTGTTATCTGGGTGTTCCCAATCATCTGCTGACAGCTTATAATCAGGTGGTTTTTGATTATCTGGATAAGAAGTTTGGCACTTCATGGCGCAAGGAGGCTCCGAAAGGTATATTTGGTCTGGATAAATCTTTAGATGAATTTCGTGACTATAAATGGTTTATCAAGACTTTACATAAGGAAAGCAAGTATCCGGTAAAGTTGCTGAGCAAGAGAAAAGAGTGTCTGCTTCGCATTGAATATGCAGTGGACAGTAACGGATATATCGTGCAACCGAAAATCATTTCTTGCAGCAACCGCTCGTTTCGGAAAACAGCGTTGGATGCTTTTAAAAAGGTGATGAATGTCCCTACTTTATTGAAGGCAGGTAAAGATACACTTGTAGTTCAATATAAGCTGGATTCTTCTGCTACTGTTAATCCAGATACTGATGTGCTGGTTATCGGCTATACACCATGTGATAAACCGATACTGATGGAATAGATAAAAGGAATAATTGTTTTAATTAAAATGGAATGAATATTGCATTCCAAAAGGGAAATACCGTGTTCAGAAATCATTTAGTAGAGGTGATGAACACATTCTTTTGACAGACAGTTTTGAGGTTAAATAAAAAATGTGTGGAGTATGAAAAGCTGGTATATTTATTTCGTGGCGATGATGGCAATATGCGGACTGGGATGCAATCGCACAACATCAAAAAAACAGGTTATGCAGATTGGACCTGCCGATGCACAATGCCTGAACTGTGATACGTTAGGGAATACTATGCGGATGAATATGATACAGAACCATTATCCGCTTGATACGAAGAATGTGTATGCTATCCTATTGAATCCTAAGCGTAAGTCGCTGATTTTTGGTGGTGACTGGACATTGCAGAAATGGGAAAACGGCTCGTGGATGGGTTCAAAGATGAATGGAATGTATGGCTTTGGAGATGTAGGTATGCAGTTAAACTTTGCTCCTGATTATTATTGTTTTAGTTATCCTGTCAGTTGCTATAGAATTACATCCGGAAAATATCGGATTATTCAATCATTCCATGACGGGAGGAAAGAACTTACAGTAAGTGCCGAGTTTTGGATAGATAAATAACGGAAAATTGTTTCACGGAAAAATATTATGTTATGAGAACAAAATTATTGTTAGGAGTATTTGCTTGGTTTGCAGCGTGTACATTGCAAGCTCAGGAAGTGAATGACCGTTATATCGAGGTGACGGGCACTTCAGAAATAGAAATTGTGCCGGATAAGATTCATTATCTTATTGAAATCCGGGAGTATTTTGAAGAGGAGTTCGACGGTAAGTCCAAGTCGGAGGAATATCGTACAAAAGTACCTTTAGGGCAGATAGAGCAGCAGTTGTGGAAGGTATTGATTGATGTGGGGATTCCGAAAGAAGCAGTTCGTACACAAGAGGTGGGGGACTATTGGCGCAGACAAGGACAGGATTTTCTGGTTTCAAAGAAATATGACATCACATTGACCGATTTCAAGCAGATCGATGAAATCGTGAAACGTATTGATACCAGAGGTGTGAATACCATGCGTATCGGAGAACTGGAAAACAAGGATATGTTGGTTTATCATCAGAAAGGGAAAATAGAGGCCCTGAAAGCTGCACAACGGAAGGCTGCTTATCTGGTGGAGGCGCTGGGAAAGAAACTGGGGGAGGTAATTCGTATTGTAGAGGATGGCAATGCAGGAATGTCCTCGTTTTTCAGTGCACAGAGTAATGTCCGTACCTCTGATGCAGTTTCGTTCGACGGCTTCCGCACGATAAAAAAGTATTACTCTATGCAAGTACGGTTTGAAATTACAGATTGAATAGTTTTGAATGGATAGAGAATCATGAAAGCAGAAGGGTTCATATTGTTGTGCGGATGCCTGATTTTAGGTCTGGCTGGTTGTAGCTGTAAAAAGTCGGACAGACAACAGGAAATACTTCCTGTAGGGGCTGTAGACAATACTGTGGGTCTCAACGATACATTAGGAATCTCCTTACATCCTGAATACCCTGTCTATTCTACCCGACAGAAACAGATTATCTTTGTATTGTCCAACCAAAGTGGTATGAATATCAGTTACGGTTTGGATTATCGTTATACGTATGAAGATGAGGCGGGTATATGGAGGGAGATTTCGAAACGACCTGTCGTTTTTGAGGTGGAATATGTACTTCTGCATGGGGGTAAACAGTATATCTATGCAGATTTGTATAGGAACTTACCAGGCCGATATCGTTTCTTTTTCGATGTCTGGAGATACGACCGAAGTTATACTTTCATGGCTGAGTTCGGTTTATGGGACACTAATGTGGTGGGTAAATAAAAATAGTCATTATAATCGAAAAGTCTTAATGGAATGAAAACGGTAAGATTCTATTGCTTTTGGGTAATTGGTTTCTTTTTAGTAGTCAGCTGTACTGGGAAACCTGCACAAAGAGAGACGACTGCCTCCGAACAGCCTTCTCAGGAACAGATTCCTGACCAAAGTGAAGGTTGGAAAATTATTGAAGCGTTGAGTAAGGCTTACGGTGATGATCCGAACAGCATCGGAGATTTTATCGGGAGTCCCCGTTGCCCGGATTTTTTGGAAGGATGGTATTTTGACGGAAATACACTGGTCCTTCAGGTACGGGGTGATACGCTGCGGGCACGGAAGATACTGGAAGAGGCGTCGGGAAGCAAGGCTTTCCGTATCGAAATGATGACCGACAGTATTTTCTCAGAAAAACAGCTTAAAGATTTATTGGATGAACTGAACAGACGGTATAATGCTTTGCCGGAAGGTAAATTGAAAGCTAATATGATGATGTGGGGAAGTACGCTCCATTTCATTGAAGTGACATTTATCCGTAACACTCCGGAAGCCCGTGCGGAATTCCGCAGGTTGCTGATGGATTCGCCTGCCATTCGTTTCTCAGGTCCGGAAGAGCCCATTCGGAATAATGTCACTGGGGTATCCGAAGCGCACGGTATATCTTTGTATCCGGAGTATATTGTTTATGCAGATACGGCTTCTGCTGCCTCATTCATCCTCTTGAACGGAAGTAATGAGGCGATTACTTGTGGAGAGCATTATTTCATCACTTATGAAGGGAAAGATGGACAGTGGTATGAACTTCCTATCAATACCTTTGCGGTGGATATTGCCTATTATGTTGCTCCTGGTTCATCACGTCAGTTTGTTGCGAGATTGTATCCAGAAGTCAATAGTAATGCATCGGGGCGCTACCGATTCTTCTATGAGGTGTCTTTGGAGTCAAGAGAAAATATCCGGATGATGGCAGAATTTCGTCTGACGAACAATTACGAGAAAGCCAAACGGGCTGAAAAAACTCCGATACCAAAAACGACAGTAAAGAATTATGTGGAGGCTCCAAAGGAAGATGAGCAAACAGTTTATCAGGTAGTGGAGGAGATGCCGGAGTTTCCTGGTGGTATGCCTGCTTTGATGAAGTTTATCCGGAAGAACCTGCGGCATGACAAGGCTGAAAAGAAGGAGCGTGTCATCATTCAAATAGTAGTAGATAAGAAGGGAAATGCCACGAACCCTGTGGTGTTGCGGAGTACAAATCCGGCGTTGGATGAAGAAGCCTTGCGCATCGTCAGTCTGATGCCGAAATGGAAACCTGGCAGGCAGGCCGGAAAGAACCGGAATGTAAAGTTTACTTTTCCGGTAACTTTCGAATCTTCTGATAAAGGACTTCAATGATCTGTATGGAAAATATGTTGCAATGTAGATGTTTTTCCTTTCAAAAAGATGTTTATTTATTTTTTTTATGTAATTTTACAACTGTAATTAAATAAATGCCTATGAAAATGAAACCTTTGTTGTGGAGCTTGGTAATGTGTGCTGTAGTGTGCTGCATCAGTCTGTTCGTCACGCAATGGATGGGCCTTGTCGATGATTGGTGCATCTTTGTGAGCGCATTTCTGGGCGTACTATTGGGAAACGGTTGTAACCGGTGGCTGCAGCGTGCAAGTCATTGAAAAATTCTCAGGCAAGCGGAATACTTACCTGAGAATTTTTTTCATCGGATAATCCCCGTGTCACTGTCCTTCAGCTGGATGGAGCGGTTGACAGCGCGGAACTTGCGTCCTTTGGTCAGACGCCACGTCACGGTCAGGTTGGCGAGGTTGCAGGCGTCGCGACTGTAGAGGGCAGTGGTCTTCTGGAGGTTCCGGTTCAGGACTTCCGATTCGAACATTTTGTATTTGTGTTGAAAGGGTTGTTGCCAGATAAGGGCAAACTGCCAGTCTTTGTAGCTGTAGGCGGCCTTCAGGGCGATGTCGCCTCCGCTGTAGCCTTTGGTTTCCCCTTCCAGAAAGCGGGAACCGTTGTCGGCGTAGGCATGGAGGGAGAGATTGCCTAAGTAGGCGTTGAGGGCTCCCGTGGCAAAGTAGGACGTGTAGCAGTGGGTGTAGTCGTGGCCGAAGTTGAAGCAGCGGAATAGTCCCCCGTAG
>URWP01000027.1 GCA_900551645.1 uncultured Bacteroides sp. | reverse complement strand
CCACATTCCAGATCAGTTCCGCTCAAGACAGCCGCAGAAGCCGCAGAAGCCGAATCCTTGTGAGTCTTGTGTCCGTTTTCACTGAAAAAATCATTGATGGCCCAGCAGTCACTCAACACAATGCCGTCAAATCCCCATTCCTCCCGCAAAATCTGTGTAAGCAGACGCTTATTGCCACAGCAGGGTTCACCTCCAAAACGGTTATAAGCACACATCACTTCCTTTACATCGGCCTCTTGTACCAACGACTTGAAGGCAGGCAAATAGGTTTCATAGAGTTCACGGGGAGTCAGATTCTCCACATCAAACGAATGCCGGTTCCATTCCGGTCCGGAGTGCACAGCAAAATGTTTGGCACACGCATACAGCTTATCATATTTGCCGTCATTCGTTCCCTGCAGTCCTTTCACTACCTGCACACCCATCCGGCTGGTCAGATACGGATCTTCACCATAAGTCTCGATACCACGTCCCCAGCGAGGATCCCGATAAATGTTCACGGTAGGAGTCCACATCGTCAATCCCTGATACCTTTCCCGACTACCCATCGATACATAATGGGTATTTTTAGCACGGGCCTCATCAGAAACGGCAGTAAACACCTGATAAACGAGGGAATCATCGAACGAAGCAGCCATTCCGATGGGCTGAGGAAAAACAGTGGCAAGACCAGCACGCGCCACACCATGAAGAGCCTCATTCCACCAGTTATAAGGTTTGATACCTAAACGTTCCACCGGCTTGGAAACATCCATCATCAAAGAAATCTTTTCCGGAAGCGTCAGTTCCTTCAACAATAATTCGGCTCTTTCCTCGGGAGACAAGGAAGTATCTCTAAAATCAGACGCCACCCGAGCATTTTCAGCTGTAAGGGCTTCATTATCTGTATCCGGAAACATATCATCCGCATACCTCTCTATTCCGGCATATAGGGGGAATATACAAAAACAGCTTATCAAAAGCAGCGGGAAAAGGTGTTTATTCATACTCATAAGTAACAGATTTAATTTAAGTATTTGAATCGAATACAATTACCATACAAAGATATGAGATAGATTCATAATCACACCGAAAACACATAAAAAAGATTCCCTGCCAGACAAACCGATATACATCTGATTCATCCGGCAGGTTCTTTTCCTTCTCCTTATTTGTTAGGGGTTTCCCAAACTTTTGTTTCAGCGCATTTCAAATCAACCCACTGGTCACCGCACTTCAGCTTGAAGTCTCCGGCTTCCAGACGCCACTTGCCATCATATCCAACAAAGGCAAGGTCACTACCGTTGATTATCATTTTTACAGTCTTTGTTTCACCCGGATTCAAAGCAATCTTTTCAAAATTACGCAAACGGATATTATCCGGTGTACTGCTTGCCACCAGGTCTTTGGAAAATAACAGAACTGCTTCTTTTCCTGCCACCTTACCGGTATTGGTCACATCCACCGTCACTACAATCTCATCGTCAGCGCTAAACAAAGCCTTGTCTGCTCTCAGGTTACTGTACTTATAAGTAGTATAACTCAAACCGTAACCGAACGGCCACTGTACATCCATGACTGAATCATAATTGTAATTACCTCCCATTTGTCCCAGATTCTCACACGGTTTATAATCGTAAGTAGCAAGTGCATTGATATACTTCGGATAAGTAAAAGGCAATTTCGCACTAAAATTAGCATCGCCAGCCATCAGGTTAGCCAAGGCGTCACCACCATAATTGCTCGGCAACATGACATTGATAACTCCTTGTGCCAAAGGCTCGATATCATTGATAAGTCGCGGACGCCCTTCGTTCAAGACCAATACAATCGGTTTCCCCGTCTTGGCCAATGCTTTGACCAAATTACGCTGATTCTCCGAAAGAGTCAGATCGGTCAGATTACCCGGAGTCTCGCAATAAGAATTTTCACCGATACAAGCCACAATCACATCGGCACGTGAAGCAGCTGCAACCGCCTTGCCGATTTCAGGAGTATTCTCCTCCCACCAGTTGTCGTTCTTATAAGATGCGTATGTTACTCCCGGTTCGTAAATAACGTTTTCTTTGCCATATTTGTTGCAGAGTGATTCATAAATGGTGTTGTATGCACCCGCACATTCATCAGCCAAATGTCCCTGCCAACTATAAGACCAACCTCCGTTCAGACACCGCATAGAATTGGCATTCGGACCGGTCAGGAGGATGCGTTTACCTTTTACAATAGGCAGTACCTCACCTTCATTTTTAAGCAGGACTTCCGACTCCTCTGCAGCCTGCAATGCAATATCGGCAAACTCTTTGGAACCGAACTTATCATATTTCCGGATATCCCAGTACGGATTGTCGAACAACCCAAGACGGTACTTCAGGCGCAAGACACGAGCTACCGCATCGTCAATACGGCTCATCGGCACTTCCCCCTCTTCCACCAATTCCTTCAGATACGTACAGAAACTTACTTCATAAGGAACCATGGACATATCGATACCGGCATTGATGGCTATTTTGATAGCTTCTTTCTTGGTAGCAGCGATATGGTCACGCGTACACAGATTATTGATGTCCGCCCAGTCTGTTACTACCATTCCATCCCAGTTAAGGTCTTCTTTCAACCATTCGGTCAGAAACTCCCGGTTGGCATGGAAGGGCAAACCATTGTCAACCCCGGAATTGACCATTACACTAAGTGCACCGTTACGAACAGCAGCCAGGAAAGGAGCAAAATGCTTTTCCCTCATATCACTGCGGGAAATGGAAGAAGGAGTACGGTCCTTTCCGGATACAGGTACACCATAACCCATGTAATGCTTCATACAGGCAGCTACATTATATGCTCCGATATGATTCGGATCATTGCCCTGAAAACCAGAAACAGCGGCCTTACCCATTTCAGCATTCACATAACAATCCTCTCCATAATTCTCCCACATACGCGACCAACGCGGGTCTCGTCCCAAATCAACAACCGGCGCGTAAGTCCAAGGAATACAACTGGCCTTGGTTTCATACGCAGAAACTTCCGCTCCTTTCCGTGTCAATTCCCGATTGAAAGTGGCTCCCATATTGACACCTTGGGGAAACATGGTTCCCCCCAACGTATACGTTGTTCCATGGATTTGGTCTACTCCATAAATGCAGGGGATTCCAATCTCCTTCATGGAAACATCCTGAATTATTTTGATGGCCTCTGCCCATTTTTCTTTCTCCTGCGCCACACTTAAAGGAACATTCAACAGGGAACCTACCTTATATTTACCGATAACGGTATCAAGCATCGCCGTACTCAAGGTAAAACCTTTCTCCTTGCTAGCCCCGAAATCCGTTACGACATCAATCGTGATTTCACACATCTGACCGATTTTCTCTTCCAAAGTCATTCGTTCCAGCCATTGTTGGATATTGGCTTCTATTTCCGGATCAGCAGGAATAGCCGGCGCTACTTTATTTTCGACATTACCACAAGCACAAAAATTAGCGCCCAACAGTAAGGCTCCTACTACATTTCTTATTTGTTTCATACTATAAGTCTTTATCGTTTATTTCTTTACTATATACAAAATCAATCACAGTACATGAACGTTGCCGTTCCCTCAATATCTTCCGAAGAACGTCCGATATAAATCTTGAACCGACCCGGTTCTGCTATCCACTCATGACGCTCGTCATCAAAAAATGTCAAATCATCCCGTTCTACAGTGAAGGCCACCTCTTGCTCCTCTCCCGGTTGGAGCTCCACCTTATAAAAGTCTTTCAGTTCCTTAACCGGACGCAAAACACTGCATTTTTCATCGCCGATGTACAATTGTACGATTTCCTTACCGGCTACCTTGCCCGTATTCTTCACGGTTACTTTCACTTCAAGAGATTCGCCTGCCTTCAATTCTGTAGCTGATACAACAGGCTTGCCATACTGGAATTCGGTATAGCTTAAACCATAACCGAATGGAAACAAAGGCTTGATTTTCTTTGTATCGTACCAACGGTATCCCACCAGAATATCTTCCTTATACTCCTGACGGATACTGTCTCCAGGATAACTGATTTCTCCATAAAAATGAGCGGGACAATCTTCCAATCTTACCGGATAAGAGAAAGGCAGTTTACCGCTTGGATTAATTTCGCCAATCAATACATCGGCCAACGCTTTTCCACCGATGGAACCCAAATACCAAGACTGAATCAAAGAAGGAACTTTTTCTATCCACGGCATATCCACAGCATTACCACTAGTCAATACAAGGACCATCTTCTGGTTGACATCCAAAATACCTTTAATGAGCCGGTTCTGTTCAAAAGGCAGTTCGAAAGTCTTCCGGTCGTCTCCTTCACAATCCTGTTGGTAGTTTTTATTCAATCCACCCAGGAAAATCACTAAATCAGCCTGTTTGGCCTCTTCGATTGCAGCAGAATAAAGAGAATCGATAACCGATTGAGGAATGACATCCGCCCGATCAAACATCGGCCGACCTGCGACGTACCCTTGTGAGAAAGTAATGCAATCGCCGAATTCCTCCTTCAATGCATCCAATGGGGTAATTACCTTCTTGGGCTTCAGCTCGGAAGACCCTCCTCCCATCATCAGATTACGTATAGCATTGTCACCTACGACAAGGATACGTTTGTACGCTCCCTTCTGAATAGGCAACAGAGGTTTCTTATCAAACCTAGACTCATTTTTCAATAATACAATACCTTCTGTTGCAATCCGATAAGCTGTCTCTTCATGGTTTTCATTCGCCATGGCTCCAAATCCTTTGTTCCGATTCATGGAAGTTCTGAAAATCAACCGAAGTACACGTGCAGCCTTTTCTTCTACAACTTCCATCGGTATTTTACCATCTTTGATCATCCGCAGATAAGCATCTCCCAAATAATAATCGTTGTAACCCAAATCAGAATTGGAGGTCAATCCGTTGGTATAAGTACCCAGCTCCAGGTCCAATCCATACATGGCAGCTTCATAAGTATCATGAGCGGCTCCCCAGTCGGTCACTACACATCCGTCGAATCCCCACTCACCTTTTAGGATGTCATTGTTCAATAACTTGTTATGAGCTGCATGTGTACCTCTCACCTTGTTGTAGGCTCCCATGATAGTCCATGTTTTTCCTTCCATGACAGCAGCCTTGAAAGCCGGGAGATAGATTTCATACAGCGCCCGGTCACTGACCTGTACATCGATGTGGTTTCTCCATAGCTCTTGATTATTCAGTGCATAATGTTTCACGCAAGCCGCTACACCGTTTTCCTGTACTCCTTGAATATAAGGAACACACATACGTGCTGCCAAATAAGGATCTTCACCCAAATACTCAAAATTTCGTCCGTTCAGGGGAGTGCGGTAAATATTTACGCCGGGACCCAACAGTACACTCTTGTTACGGAAAAGTGCTTCTTCGCCGATGGCAACTCCATACGCCTTGGACAAAACAGGATTCCAGGTAGAAGCCAGACACGTAAGTGCCGGAAAAGCCGTACAACTGTCGTTTGTCCATCCGGCATAATCCCAACTGTTCCAACAGATTTCCGCACGTACGCCATGAGGACCGTCCGAATACATCAATCCCGGAATTCCCAACCGCGCACACCCCGGTGTGCTAAAACGACCGTCAGCATAGCTCAAACGTGTCTTTTCTTCCAATGTCATCCGACTTAGAGCATCCTTCACCCGTTCTTCTATCGGAAGATTATCATTCAGGTATGCAAGAACACCACCTACAATAATCGGTTTACTCTTGCCGGACAGGATGGTCTGGATCAGTTCCGTCTTCGGTTGATTCTTGACTGTATAAATACCGAACCCGCCTTGGTAATCCCATTTAGCCCATGCAATGTCCAAGCTATCGAATACACTGATGACATCCTTATACCATCTCAACGCATCGGCGACAGGTGCTTTTTCATACATACCGAATTCACCACAATACAAGTGCAATCCCTTTTCATCAGCCACCTGTTTGGCCTTCATCAAGAAAGAGACCAACGTTTCGCGATTCCAAGGTGTCTTCCATCGTCCTACCAGTTTCTTGTCTGTTTCCGATAAACGATTGAACTCATCATCGGTCACCAGATACCCCGGATAATGTACATTCCCCTGATAATTTCCAAATTCAGTCCATTCGGCCTTATAGTGACTTAGCAGAAACGGTTCATAAAAATGACAGCTAAGCAAAATATTCGGATCACCTTGAGGCACCTCCAGATACTGGAATGTCCCTACTCCTTGCCACATGTTAGAGCCCAAAACCAAAACCCGGTCCTTCTCTACACTACGGATTACCTGATAAGCTTTGGCCAGTAACTTATTCCAGTCACTGTGGTCAGGAGCAGTAGGCTCATTCATAATTTCGTAAGCAACCGCAGAAGTAGGATATACTTTAAGTTCAGTCACCAACTCTTTCCATAAATCCAAAAAATGATTCTGTTCGTTGACATCATTCCACAAACGGTTCTGTTTACCTTCATTTCCCGCATTGAAATAATGAGACCTGATGATATGCAGGTCTACAATCACCCGCAAATCATTCTGCATGGCCCAACGAATCCCTTGATGAAGAAAATGAAAAGCCTCCTCATTCTTCTGTCCCTGTTCGTTCCACATCACTTCCTCATCAATCGGAAGACGAACATGGTCAAACCCGTCGCGAGCTATCTTTCTGAAATCGATTTCATGCATACCGTCCTTGATGGCTGGACCGTTTTCAACCCTTTGTGACAACCAATGGCTCAGATTAACACCTCGCCTTATCGCAAATGATTCTCCGTTAGAAGCATAGCTTGCTGTCCCAAGTACCAACAAAGAAACAATTATAAATAATCTTCTTATCATATACAAAATGATTTTATACCTTCTTTTCCAAGAAAGCAGTACATAAACTACATATCCGTGGATATAATTCAAGCCGACTATACCCACGGAATGTATATAAACTATTTAACTGATACTCTATCTACATAGTAACCATGTCCTACACACAAGAATCCTCCTTCGGCCTTAATCTTATCCAGTGCTTCTTGCGTCAACACGACTTCCAGCATTCCATCTTCCTGGAATTCGACGACTGACGTACCCGGCAAATCATTCCAGGCAACAGTAGTAGTACGAATCTGATGATAGTCAGCCTCGGGTTCCACAGAATAATAGATACTCAAGGTACTACCGGCAATGATGGAGTTGAATGCGTCCAACGGTATCAAGCTGAATGTCTTGTTCGGGTTGCCATCTTCATAATCCCACGATACATAATGGTGTCCCTCCCAAAGAATCGTTTCAGAAACAACAGCAAACGAAACTTCGGTTACCAGTTCACCACCAGCATAGAATTTCACTTCCTGACCGTTGCTGGAAGTACCCTTCAACAGGTATTCTCCATCAGCCATAGCCGGACAGGTAAACGCTATTTCTGTAGCATTCTTTCTAAGGAAATCGGTTACTACCGTATCATTGACATCAAGACTGGTGATTTTGTCCATATTCAATCCTGTCATTACCCATTCACTGTTTGCAGCGATGTGTTCAAATCCACCGGTAATAAGCGAAGAACTTGTCACTGTCAAAAGGTTTGCGCCGAATCTGTTTCCATCCACATCCACCAGACTAATGCGGTATTGGCCATCTGTCAAATCGGTTGGAACTACATATTCTATATAATCACCTAATTCCGAACTTCCGGATGCAGTAACATCAGCGGTCATATCACCGATTTTAATGCTTTTGACCAAGCTAAGATTCGTCCCATACAAACGGGAAGTAGTCCCTGTTGCCACAATCCGTTCCAACCCTACAGCTTCCGACCAAGGCTCACCTTGAAGCGGACTGACCACAATCTGTGCTTCTCTGGAAGTAGAAGCACCTGCAGTTGTAGTAGCCACCACTTTCAAACGATATGTCCCGGCTTCCAAGGAAATATTGATAGTATCCCCTTTCTGCACTTCTACACCATCAATCATCCAAGTCACTTCAGTATAATCGGAAGGTGTTACTGTCAGCTTCATCTTAAAATTTGCATCACGGCTAATCTGTGAAATGACTGCTGGTTCACCATTACTCCAATCAGGAAATACAGGATTCAGAATCTGCGGATAATCATCCGGAGTAATTGTAGAGAATGGTTCCTCCTCGCTACATGAAACACATGCCATACCCATAACCATCAGTACAGCCATCAGTTTTAAATATATCTTGTTCATACCCATTGTTTTTAAAAATTAGTTTACAGAATCCCACCATACGTGAGTATACCAACTATCCTGACCACCCATTCTTTGTAAGGCCTCATCGTAACTTTGCTTGTTATAGGAAGATTCCAGAATCGGATAACAGAAGCGAACCGGAATATCTTTACCGTCTGTCAGATATTGTTCGAATCCATATTCAGCCGGAGACTTCAGTACCGGATAACCGGAACGTCTCACGTTCGCCCAACATTCAGCAGGATTCAGGAAATGCAGGATCCAGGCTTGTGTATTGATAGAACGAACTTTCTGCTCATCTGTATATCCAATCGGGTTATTGCTATAATATTCATCGAATTCTTCATCAGTAATTTCTTCACAATCATAATTATCTGAAAGGAAAGTCATGGCAGCCCGTACTCCTGTCTTGTAATATTCTTCCACAGACATCGAACCTACGCTCCACCCTTTCAAAGCAGCTTCAGCCATCAGGAACATCACTTCTGAATATGTCATGACAACTCCGGGATTATCACTCATCAGGAAAGTAGTGGCCAATTTAGGCTCAACTTCACGTGAAACCGAATAAACGATACTAGGATTGGTTTCAGCCATTTCCTTCAAGATATCACTGTCATAACCGGTAGGCCACGGTTCCCAAGAAAATGCTCCCGGCACACAAGGCTGAAACTCGATGCCTTTCTCTATCATTTCTTCAGTCAGATCAATACGGTTATCGGGACTGGAGGTACTCATCAGCCCATCATAATAGCAACGGGCAATTCTGAATGTACGCGGGTCCTTGGTATCATACAATTGGTTAAAGAAAGTAGAGCACAGATAAGTCGGATTGTTAGCCGGGTCGTTTCCATACAAGACTTTGGAATAAGCATTTCCCCGATAGTCTGAATACGATTCAGAACCGAAGCTATAGGAGATTTCCATGTAATGAATCAACGCATCATCAGCTGAACTGGTAAAAACTCCACCGTCAGCAGCCAACGCAGCCTCAAATTCCTGACGGGCTCTCTCCGGATCTACATTCGAGATTCTCATGGCAAAACGCAGACGGAGTGAATTAGCGAATTTCTTCCACTTCTGAATGTCTCCATCATAGATGACATCACTGGTAAGCTCATCTTTTGTAGCGTCAAACTGATCGACTGCTGCAGCCAGCACCTTAAAGAAATCATCGTAAATATCTTTCTGTTCATCATAACGGGGAGTAAAGAGACTCTCCAAGTAACCTTTGCCGGCCTCGCTATAAGGGACATCACCGTACAGGTCGGTAATGACAGACATGATGTATACCCGATAGATATTCAAGGCTGCATTGATATTCACCTTGGCAGGATCGTCCTTGGTTCGGTATTCGGCATCCACCAGGTTAGCTACAGCACCGGTATATCCCAAGGTCCATCCATATCCCATGATATTGTTATCAATAAAATGACGTCCACCATGGAAAGTAGTATTCCAGCAACCCATAAACTGCTGGTTGAATGCAGAAAGGTAGTTTCTATAGATATCCACCATATCCAACCGTCCATAGGTCTGCAACTGTGCGGTAGTAAGCTGTGCATTCGGGTCGATGACATCTGCTTTGGAAGGGTCCGTATTCATGTCCTCCAGGTAACTGTCACTGCAGGCTCCCAGAAACGAAGTGCAGGCAGTAAGCATGATTGCTATAATTGATTTATTGTACTTCATAATTGATATTAGAATTTGATGTTAACATTGAATCCATAACTTCTGCGTGAAGGAAGAGAACCATACTCCAATCCCATACCAGTTGTATTGTTGTAGTTGGAATCCGGGTCAATGTTCGGAATGTTCTTGTAAAGGATGAACGGGTTTCGGGCTACAAAGGAAACCGTCATGTTATCTATGACACCTTTGAATATCTTCTTAGGAATCTGGTATGTCAAGGTTATTTCACGACATTTCACATAAGAATTGTCATAGATGAACATGGAAGGTGCATTTCTACAGACACTCATCCAATAATCTTCCGGATTGATGTAGATATCATTTTCACGGTAAGTACCGTCACCGTTATCAATGACACCCGGAGCTACGAAACCGCCTGTCGGTGTCCAGTCCGGAGAGCCTTTAGGCAAACCGGCAGCTTTACGCTGTTCTTCAGAACGGTACCATTCTTCACGTCCCTCCAAAGTAGCCAGACTCTTACCGGATTCATAAGCCGAACGGGCAGACATAGAATAAAGGTCAGCACCTACCTTTACATCGAACACGGCAGAAAGCGACAGATTCTTGTAGGCCAATGTCGTTACTACGCCACCGGTCCAGTCCCAGGAAGCATTACCTAACACGTGCGCACTCTTGTCGTACATCGGCAAACCGGTAGCCGGGTCAATCAGTACATCTCCGTTCTCATTGCGTTTGAAGTCAGGACCGATGATAGACCCATAGTTCTCGCCCACCTTGGCAGCCACCTGTACATCCAGCCATGAAGCTTTCTCAAGTTCGAACATATCCATATCATCCACCAGTTCCTTCACTTTATTCTGGTTTTTCGAGAAGTTCAGGTTCAAATCCCAAGAGAAGTCCTTTGTCTGTATCACCCGGGTATTAAGAGCGATTTCAATACCCTTGTTTTCAATCTCACCGGCATTAATCAGACGATAGTTATATCCGGAACTCCAGGAACTGGCCATTCCCATAATCTGATCCCGACTGACCTGAGAATAGTAAGTGAAGTCCAAACCGATACGGTTGTTCAGGAACTTTGTTTCCAGACCGACTTCGAATGAATTGGTTCTGGTCGGTTTCAAGTCTTTGTTAGGTACTGTATTGTTGTTGATGTATCCGATGGTATAGCCGGGATAGGTATATTTTGATTTGGTATATACCAATCCCAACTGATACGGATTCGTATCGCTACCTACCTGAGCCCATGACATACGGATTTTACCATAAGGCAATATATCTTTCTTATTCAGAATCTCGGAGAAGATAAAGCTACCCGAGAAAGAAGGATATACATAAGTATTGTTATTCAGCGGAAGCGTAGAAGACTGGTCGGCGCGCAGAGTAGCATCAAAATAAAGCATGTGTTTCCATCCCAGATTGACTGCACCGTACACAGAATTGATCTGCTTGCGGTAAGTATTCTGTTCCACACTGATTTCATTGAAGCTAAGCAAGGCCACCACATCACGAATCTGCATGTCCTGAGCCGTAGTGACAGTTGTCAGATTGTCAACCTTGAATATGTTGCCTCCCAAAGTGGCATTGAAATCAAAGTTTCCCCATGTATTGTTATACAAGGCCAGCAACTCGAAGTTGTACATGCGGTTCTCGAAAGTACTGTTCTGAAGACGTCCTGCTTCAAATCCCGGAGTGGTAGGTGCCTGATAATCCTCGAATGTAAACCAGTTCATTTCCGTTCCTAAAGTACCCTGGATTTTCAAGTGATCATTGATGTTCCAGATAGCCTTACCGTTCAGACGGAACTGGTCTTTCTGTGATACGTTGCTGTTTTTATACACTCCCCAATACGGATTGACATTATACGGGTCCATACCGTTCCAGTTGCTGTATTCACCGTTCTCGTCCTGGTAAGTCTTCAGCCATTCCTGATTATAAGTTGTAGCCAGCGTCATCAGGTTCTTACCGATATTTGCCTTACTGTCTCCCATTGCCGGACGGTTATTGACATCTTCACGGGTATAGTTAGCGCTGAAATCCAAGTCAACCTTCGACAAGGAAGTATTGGCACGCAAAGAGAAATTATTACGGCTCATATTGGTTTTAGGAACAATATCCTTATTCCGCATATCCGTGTATGAGAAACGGACACCAGTCTTACCGTTACTTGAACTGATGACAGCTGTGTTAGTCGCAGTCAAACCTGTACGGAAGAAGCCGGAAGTATTGTCCGGAATAATCAGATAAGGACGTTCCACACCATCAAAATATTTCAGCATATTGCTGCCATCGGCTTTCGGTCCCCAACTGGTGTTTGTATTCGAAACGGCATCGATACTGTAAGTACCATTACTACCCATACCATATATCTGCTGGATATCATTCCATTTAGACAACTGAGTATCGATTGTCAGCGTTCCGTTATATTCTACACTGAATTTTTCTTTACCGTCAGCCTTCTTGGTCGTAATCAAGATAACCCCATGGCTGGCACGGCTACCATACAAGGCGGATGCTGCAGGGCCTTTCAATACCGATATATTCTCTATATCATCCGGGTTAATGCTGGAAATTCCATCACCCAAGTCATATCCACCGTTAGTACCGGCACTACCGTAGTTCGTATTATCCAAAGGTACACCATCGATGACATAAAGCGGTTGGTTATTTCCGGTCATTTCTGTACTACCGCGCAGGATAACACGGGTAGAACCGGAAGGACCACTGGCAGTCTGGCTTACGACCAGACCAGGCACACGTCCTGCCATAGAGTTGATAACATTGGTTTCCTTGGCCTTGGTAAGAGCCTCACCTTTCACTTCGGCAACTCCATAACCCAAAGCCTTACGCTCTCTTTTGATACCCAAAGCTGTAACCACAACCTCACTCAGCACTTGGTTGTCCTCTTCCAACGTAATGTCCATGACACCTTTGGTAGCTTTCACTTCCTTAGAAGTATAGCCTACATAACTGATGACCAGAACGGCTCCTTTTTTTACATCGAGGGTAAAACGTCCGTCCAGATCGGTGATGGTACCGTTGGTCGTTCCTTTTTCTACAATGGAAGCTCCGATAATCGGCCCGGTAGCATCTTTCACGACTCCCGATATTTTTTCTGATTGCTGTACCACCTCCAAAGATTCCGAGGCGGCAACAGACTGCATCTGGGGGATTCCACCTATCAGGCAGAATGACAAAGTCCCACAGAACAATGATCTTCTATAACTTGTGTTCATAGATTTGATTAATTATATTAATGAATTCTGATTACCTGAAACAGAAATTAAAAGTGGAAAACAAAAGTTTTTTGAAAAAGACATCTTTTGCACACGTTCTATCTGCGTGCACAAATATTAATCTGGCTTCAATCATGCTTCATAGGCTTTAGGATTTAATGTTTACGAGTGCAAAATTATGAATACGTAATTAACAGATGGAACTGGCATGTGCTACACTACGTCACGAAATGTACAATCAACATTTCATACCCTATTTTTCGACATTCAAGCCCCCTACAGAGCCTATTTTTCTCTTGGAAAAGGAAAATAAGTCCATAAAAAAACGTACTTTTACGAAAATTTTTTCAACGCTTCGCGGCTGTACGAATTAAGTTTATTATCATCTCTTAACAATGAGAAGACTATGAGAACACTGGTTATCCTTTTATTGTCTCTACTCTCTTATGCAGTTCCTGCGCAAGAGAATATCATGTTCAAACACTTGACCGTACATGACGGACTAGCCGACAATGAAGTGAAATGTATCCTGAAAGACAACAATGGTTTCCTTTGGTGCTCTACCAATACAGCTATCAACCGGTATGACGGATATAATGTCAAACAATACCCCAATACATCAAACGGTTTAAGCCTGTCCGCTTCCATCGAGCAGATACAGATGGACTACAACGGTGATATCTGGATAAACCGATACGGACACTATTTCATTTACGACAGAGAAAAAGACCAGTTTATCGATGCCCAGCCTTTATTGGACAAATACCAGCTTCATAACAACACGTATCCGCAACAAATCTTCATCGATGACCAGAAAAACCTCTGGTCCTACAACGGACACATCATGAAATACTATAATTTCAAGGATGACATCACCTATACCATAGAAAATCTGCCAGATTATATAAAGTTCATGTATGTCAAACAGCATTACTTGTTTTATATCGATGCGGAAAACGACCTGTTCATTACCGATACATTCAATAAGAAAAGCTTCTATCACGTTTCCTTGAACCAACTGTTCGACAAGGAAAAGTACCTGGACTACAAATTCTACGTAGACAGCGATCTGGATATCTGGATTTACAGTTCAAATACCCAAGGGCTCTGGTTGCTGTCCAAAGGAAGCGGAAACTCCTGGGAACTCACAACCATTCAACACATATCCTACCTGTTGAGCAACAAAGTCATCAGCATTTGTGAAGATTACGACCGCCGGATCTGGATAGGAATGGAATATGACGGAATCAGCGTCTATGACAAGAAAGAAAAGGCCCACAGACACATTTCGCAAACCAACGACACACATTCATTGGGAAGCAACAAAGTATGGTGTTTCTATTGTGACAAGGAGAATACCATGTGGGTAGGTACCATGCGAAACGGAATATCCTATTACAACAAAGATTTCTCACCGTTTACCAAAACCGTCCAACCTGTCAAGCACGACATCTCCTGTTTGACGGAAGATAAAGACAACAACCTGTGGTACGGAACAGATGGAGGAGGCATATACCGGATAGATCGCAACGGAGAAAGCACTCATTTCAGCAAGGAAAAAGGGAACTCGTTCAGCGATAAGATAGTATGCCTATACTGTGATTCCAAAGGAAGAATCTGGGTAGGAACTTACCTGGACGGATTCGGGTTTTATCAGGATGGGAAATTCCACCAATACCCTTTTTCGGATATTTTTCCCCGGAACCCGATAAACAATAGCATCTGGAGCATGACAGAAGACCGCGAAGGTAACCTCTGGTTAGGAAATCTAAATGACGGCCTGCACATGTATAATCCCGATAAAGCAGAATTCCATACCTATTTACCCCAGAATTCCAAACTGGGTAATGCCCATGTCATGTCTGTATACTTCGATGGGAAACAATCCGTCTATATGGCTACGTGTAATGGCATGAACATTATCGATACCCGAACCAAGGAGATAAGCAGCATACGGAGCAATAAGAAACATACACAAGCTATCAAAGATTCCGTCCAGAACAACATCTATGTAGACAGCAGAGGACTCATTTGGATAGGTGGAAGAGAAGGTCTTACGGTGTTTGACACCAGACTTGATACACTCTACTACATAAATGACAACAACAGTAAACTGAAAGGAAGTCTTGTAAGAGGCATTACAGAAGACAACCGGCAAAACATTTGGGTAGTCACCACCGACGGAATCACAAAGATCCAGATATCCACTGATAATCATCGGAACAGCTACCAGTTCACCTGCCATCCTTACTCCAAGAACGACGGGCTGCAATCTTCGGACTTTGTACATAATTCCATCTATCGCGCCCACAACGGAAATATCATGATAGGCGGAAACGGAGGATATTATAGCACCAACCCTGATATGCTACATAGCAGCCGAAGGGCGATGCCGGTCATATTTACCCGATTGAAAGTTTTCAATCAGCCCATCGAAGCTGATTCCCTATACGACGGACACGTTATTCTGCACAAGAATATCGAACTGACCGATAAGATTGTCCTGAAAAACAGCCAAAGTACATTCAGTCTGGAATTCTCCACGCTGGAATACATCAGAACGCACAATCTGCAATTCTCTTTCCGCCTGAAAGAAACCAACGAGAACTGGACTATGTTGAAAGACAATCAGATTTCTTTCAACAACATGGCTACAGGTACCTATACCCTGGAAGTTCGTGCTACAAACTCCGACGGATTATGGAGCCAACCATCGTCACTCATCATTGTCATAGAGCCTCCTATCTGGTTAAGCAACTGGTTCATAACACTCTATGTTCTCATATTCATAGCCATCATTCTTTACGCATGGTTTCTGAACGACCAGAAACACAAGCGAAGAATGAAATACAAGGAAATAGAGCTGGAAGCCCAGAAGCAGCACGAAATCGATGAAATCAGAATCAACTTTTTCACCAATCTCAGCCACGATTTCCGCACTCCGTTGTCACTTATTATCACCCCGTTGGAGGAGCTGTTGAAACAAGACAGTGAAATGAAAGGCATGCTGAACATCATCTACAAGAATGCCATGACACTTTTGAACCTGGTTAACCAGATATTGGATTTCAGGAAACTGGAAATGCAGAAAAACACGGAAATCCAAACAAGTTGTGGAGATTATGTCCAGTTCGCCAATGAAATCATCAAGAGCTTTTCGGTTTATGCGGAAACCAACCACCTGTCACTAACACTCGAAAAACAGACTGACAGCCTCCCGATAATGTTCGACAAGGATAAAATGCATAAGATATTCATGAACTTGTTGTCGAATGCGGTCAAATATGCCGGAAATCCTGGAAAAGTGACCATCAAGATATGGACTGAAAAGGATAAGGTCTATACAAGCATTGCAGACAACGGACCGGGGATAGACGATGCCAACAAATCGAAGATTTTCGACCCGTTCTTCCAGATACCCAACAGCAAGGCATTATATGGCAGCGGAATAGGTCTCCACATCGTCAAAGATTTGCTGAAAGCCCATGGCGGTGACATTTATGCGGAAGCCAACGAGCCGAACGGTACCCGATTTATCTTCTACATCCCCATCATTTCCGCTACACAGGAAACAGAGATTACGGATCTCCCTGAAGATGAAAACATTGCCAACCCTTTGACAGAAGAAGCACAAGAACTCCCTGAAACGGAAAATCCGGGAAAGACAGCAGTCCTGGTAGTAGAAGATTATCAGGATTTAAGGAATTTCCTGACGGACTCGCTCAAGAAGGAATATACGGTCTATGCTGCCGTCGACGGCCTGCACGCATTGTCTATTCTGAAGAAGGAACACATTGACCTGATAGTTACGGATGTCATGATGCCGAACATGGACGGAATCGAATTATGCCGGGCCGTGAAAAGCAACATCAAGATTTCACACATCCCTATCATCATGCTGACGGCCAAAAACAACATCGAACATGTTACACAAGGCTTCGTTGAAGGTGCAGACGATTATATTCAGAAACCGTTCAACCTGGATATCCTGAAACTGAGAATGCGCCGGATATTGAAATGGAAGCAAGAATGTTACCGGAAATTTGCAATAGCAGACATTCCTACCAATGACATCACTTCCAGTTCGTTGGACGAATCCTTCATGGAAAAAGCCATCAAAGCGGTAGAAGACAATATCGAAAATCCACAATTCTCTGTGGAAGAGCTCAGCAGCATCGTCGGCATGAGCCGGAGCAACCTGTATAACAAGCTCATGTCCATTACCGGAAAAGCCCCCAGCGAATTCATACGTCTGTTAAGGCTGAAGAAAAGTGTCAAATACCTGCAAGGTACCCAAATGACCGTAGCCGAAGTAGCTTACAAGGTAGGATTCAATTCCCCCAAAATATTCACCCACTATTTCAAGGAAGAATACAAGATGACTCCTACAGAATACCGGAAGGCGAAGGAAACGCAGGAAGAAGCTTCCTGATTCCTACGTATCACACCCTTCTGTAAATCCCGCCAAACTCCTGAATTTTCCAGGAGGCTGGCGGGATGGATAAAATCAACTCAACGGGAAGGACTCGAAGCGGCTCCTCTATTCGTCATTTTCCGCCGGTGACGGACATCGGTTGGGCAATAATTTCAAAGATTTCGGCATCTCCTTCAATAGTCACTTTACTGACCTCATCGTTTGCCAGTTCTGTTTTAAAGAAGGAGGAAGAAATGCTCGTCTCTGAAACCAGCTCACCTTTTTTGCCGAACTGTTTGAACGTCAAAGGAGCGGAAAGTTCTCCCATCAGAAGCGTATACCCCTTGACACCTTGAGGAACCTCAAAAGACAGGCTCTGAGTCACCCGGCAGGATGTTCCCAGATTCTGATCGAAAGCATAAACTCCCTGTTGCGGTTGTTCCATCTCCAGTTTGAATCCCAAGTTATCGATGCGAACCGGATTGACATCGAAGGTACGGACGGAAGCATAGTTCTTGCGGTCGGATTCAAGTCTTTTCAGGCGTACATAACGTGCCTTTACAGGTTCTCCCTGCCAATGGATAACATACTGCTTGGTCAGTTCTCCAATCAGAGGAACCCATGTCCGGCCGTCGACAGAACATTCCAAAGCCGCATGGTCGAAATAGTCTACATCATCCACAGAGTTTCTTCCTTGCAGAATGGAAACTTCCGTTACATCACGAACATCCCTCAAGTCCACTCCAATCCAATCGCCGTCCTTTTGTCCGATACCGGAAGTATAAAACGTCGTCGAATCATTGTCGAACATCAGTTTGGTAAGGATTGTTCCCGAGCTTCCGAAAGAACCGATTCCTTTATAGTCTTTAGGTGTCGTGCCAAGTAACTTTTTCAGGAATCCGTGCGCCATGTCATCCATTGCGTTTTCGTAGAAAGGCTGCAATTTCAGCGTCCCCGACTTATGAGCCTCATAATTCTTGCGGTCTTCCTTGCTCATCAGGTTCTGTATATACTTGCTCCAGAAATCAGCATCATTGTTCCCGGCACGATAGATTTGAGCCAGCTCTATGGCACGCTTTCCCCTCGTACCCAGTTTGCCGAACTCAATCAGCCACGGACGAAGCTCCTGTAGCAAGGCCTTATTCTCACAGGACTTTTCCATTTCAGCCGGAACCTTTTCCACCTTCTCAAATTCAGCTTTGAGCAACCGGGCCTCATCGTCGTTCCAATCCGCCATCCGGAAAGTCTTGGTCTCCCAGGATTCATCGCGACGGTAACCGTTTTCCGTATCGCTGGAATGTATCGCAAACGTACGGTAAGCATCTTTGGCTTTGGGAGCCAGTTCCACCAATCCTCTTTCCCAGTTGTCGATAGGGTTATAGTCTGCGATGTTCCATGCATAGTCCGCAACACCATACAAGGCAAGTTTAGAGGCCTCACCGTGTTCCATGGGATTGCTGATGACGCCACAGACCTCATTTTGTGTCAGCGAGGTGTCCAGCCCGTATACAGGTCCCTGCAAGATGAAGTTGCGGATATAATCGGTTACCGGATAATTCCACCAGTAATATGCAGGTCTTTTGATGCGTGAATTTATCCATTCCATGGTTTCGGGAGTCATGTCACTACATACCACATCTCCTGTCCAGAACACTTTAATATCCGGATTCAGACTATTCCCATAAATGGCCAGGCTTCCCTGCGGAGTAGGATTTGCCCAAAGCTTGGAATAATCGGTAGGACAGACAGTCAACGGAGACACATCTCCTTTGGCCTTCACAAAATCATCCGTCAGCCGGTTCAGCAGTTCCGTCTGTTTCAGCGGATTGGTGCCTTCGCCCGAAATATCGTCAAAGAAGATGGCAAAATCCCTTACCCCCAGGTCGTACATCCAGTTGAATTTGTTGACCAGGTTCTGATAGTCTTCTTCGTTCCATTTGATGTCCTGTCCCGGATGGATGGCCCATACAAAATCCACCCGGTTCC
>URWP01000026.1 GCA_900551645.1 uncultured Bacteroides sp. | reverse complement strand
GGGGGGGTAAATGGATGGTCATCAAGTGATTGATTTTGCATGTTATCGTTCTCGTAAGAACTTTTAATTTTAACTCAACTATCATGTGGCCCTTTCGTAAGACAATAACCTTCGCCCGGAGCGGTATCCTGAAAGGAATGACCGACTGTCACAGCCATCTCCTTCCGGGAGTGGATGACGGAGTGGGAACATTGGATGAATCACTCCGAATTCTAGATATGATGGAAAAGCATGGAGTCAGAAAGGTATGGCTCACGCCGCACATCATGGAGGACATCCCTAATGAAACTGTGACCTTGCAGGAAAAGTTCCAAGAATTGAAACGGAGTTATAACGGCACACTGGAACTTGCCTTGGCTGCGGAATACATGATGGACAATCTCTTTGAGGAACGGCTGGAAAAAGATGACCTGCTGCCCCTAGAGGAGGGGAAACGTTACCTGTTGGTGGAAACCTCCTATTTCAATCCACCAATGGAACTGCTCTCTGTCCTGCAACGCATCCAAAAGAAAGGTTATTACCCGTTGCTTGCACATTCGGAACGGTATGAATATATGCAGAAGAGGGATTATCAGGCCTTGAAGGAAGAGCATGTCTCCTTCCAACTCAATTTGCCCTCGTTGGCCGGAATGTACGGAAAACATGTACAGGAAAAGGCCGAAGCCCTGCTGAAAGCCGGAATGTACGACCGTACCGGTTGTGACATCCATGCCATAGGCTGTTACAAGACATTGGTCGCTTCGGCAGTAAAATCGGAAGTCATTGGAACCTTACAGAAACAAAGTGATCAATGATTGCAAATTTTGCATTGACGAGCCTTGTAATCCGAAAGGATGACCGCTGGAACAGGAACGTACTGCGCATCTTGAAACAAGGTGAACAATATCAGTTCAATGGCTATGGTGATGAGTGCAGGTCGCTTGAAAGGAATTTCTTTGCTGCGGGGGTGACAATAAGTGCCATTGTCGGCAAGAATGGAAGTGGCGGAAGAAATTATCTGGAAACGTAAGGCATGGGATAAGAGCTATATGAAGATGATGGAAAATCAATACGATGGGATGACCATAACTCCTTCCCTTCAGAAACGTATCATTTTTGGTTTTCTGGAGAATGAAACGGACATTCATCTACGTCCGTTGACTAAATTGCAACAAGACTTGTACAATCAACAGGATTTGGTATAATCTTTAATCTTAGAATAAAAGACACTGATATTTTTATATCCAATGTTGTTATGCATGGTTTCACTACGGCTCATGCCATAACAGCTATGGCTTTGGTCCAGACAGTGGTCGGATACGAAGCTGCATTAACAACATTGACGATAATCACGATTGTTCCTCTATCAAAGATTCTGTTGTCCTTCGTGTGAGGAATGGAACTTCTTCGTCATGCCCCCACAAGTATGTCTTAGGTGAAATAGAATAGATGCGATCAGGAAACCTCTTGATTATTAGTCAAATGTATAGTGCTTTGTGCTTACGATAAATTATAAACAATATACTTTTATGAATGTTCATCTTATAAGGGAAAACGAAAATCAAAATGATGGTTCTTATATCCACTTGTATCGGAATAAACAGATCGGTGCATGGTGTGCATACGGTTATTCCGCATACGGTTTACGTCTTTTTGATAAACAACAAGGCTACATGAATTTTCGTAGTTACTCAGACTGTCTTCAGATGCCGTGTACGGTTACATCCGGAGAATCCCTTGTTTCATTGTTGCAAGGTTCTGTTGAGGTAGGTTCACAAACTGAGACCTATATAAAGTTAAAAATGGCAGATACAATAAATTTTAATGCTTATCAGAAGTGGTTGCATAAGCTGAAAAAGGATGACCCGAATGATGATGCAATAATTGTCACCACACATGTCAGCCAATATGTGCCACGGGACAGTTTCATTCCCGATGGAATGTCCGCATTTGCGCGCAATGTAAAGCGTATCGGTGATTTTATCCTGTCATTGATTGCATTGATCATTTTTTCTCCGCTATTCCTGTTTTGCTACATTGCCATTCGCAGGGAAGATGGAGGAAGTGTCATCTTCAAGCAAGAACGTATCGGCAGATTCGGGCGCCCGTTCTACATATACAAATTCCGCTCCATGCGTCTGGATGCCGAGAAGTTCGGACCGCAGCTTAGTCATACCGGGGGTGAAAATGATTCCCGATTGACTAAGACCGGTCGTTTCATCCGGGCGCACCATTTGGATGAATTACCCCAACTCTACAATGTTCTGCGTGGCGATATGGCATTCATCGGTCCACGTCCGGAGCGTAAGTTTTATATCGACCAGATACTTGAACACGACAAGCGATATACTTATCTTTACCAAATCCGTCCGGGCGTAACATCATATGCCACACTATATAACGGCTATACGGATACGATGGAGAAGATGCTCCGACGTTTGGAATATGACCTTTATTATTTAGGACATCGCTCATGGTGGTTCGACTTTAAAATTCTGTTGAACACATTCTGTTCAATTGTACTCGGAAAGAAATTTTAAAAGATTAATAACTTATATAACAGATTGATAATGAAAGCTTGTTTTATGGGCTTGGGGTATATCGGACCCCCCCCAGCCATTATCGCCGCCAAGCACGGCATTCAGATTACAGGAGTTGATATTAACCCCCAGGTAGTGGATATGACGAATGCAGGACATCTGCATATCATTGAGCCGGGTATGGAGGAGATGTTGCAGGAGGTGGTGAATGCCGGCTCGTTGAAAGCTTCCATAAAGCCGGAGGTGAGCGATGCTTATTTTATGGTAGTTCCCACCCCGTTCAAAGGAAATCATGAACCGGACGTTAGTTATGTGGAAGCCGCTACACGTGCCGTATTGCCATTATTAAAGGAAGGCGACCTTTATGTCATCGAGTCCACTTCACCCGTAGGCACCACCGAAGCGATGGCCCGCCTCATTTTCAGCGAACGTCCTGAATTGGAAGATAGGATTTATGTGGCTTATTGTCCCGAACGTGTATTGCCGGGCAATGTGATTTACGAACTGATACATAACGACCGGGTCATAGGCGGTTTAAATCCTGAATCTACCGATAAGGCCATTGGATTTTATTCTCAATTCGTGCAGGGAACACTTCATAGAACCAACTGTCGTACTGCTGAAATGTGCAAACTGACGGAGAATTCCAGTCGGGATGTACAAATAGCCTTTGCGAATGAACTTTCCTTGATTTGTGACAAGGCCGGTATCAATGTGTGGGAACTTATCAATCTTGCCAACAAACATCCGCGGGTTAGCATCTTGCAGCCTGGTTGTGGCGTGGGAGGTCATTGTATAGCTATTGACCCTTATTTTATCACTGCTGATTTTCCAGCAGAGAGTAAATTGATTGCCGATGCCCGTGAAATTAACAACTACAAAAGTTTTTGGTGCGCAGAAAAAGTGAAAAATGCCATGCTGGAATTTGAACTGAAACATCATCGGAAACCGTGCGTTGCCATGATGGGGTTGGCTTTCAAACCGAATATCGACGATTTGCGCGAGAGTCCTGCAAAATATATTACCACGAAAGTGATGCAGAGTTGCAATAATGCCAATATCCTGGTTGTGGAACCCAATGTAAAGGAGCACCATGTGTTCAAGTTAACAGATTACAAAGAAGCCTACGACAAGGCGGACATCGTGGTATTCCTTACAGCACACACTCCGTTCAAAGAATTAGAATGGCGAGAGGATAAGGTGATATTGGACTTTTGTGGAATATTTAAAAAATAGTGAATATATGAATATTTTAGAACTGACAGGTATGAAATCGACTAAATACGGCGGAGTAGAATCCTACTTCGCTGAATTGGTCAAGATATGCCGTGTTGATAAATTTATTTTTGTATACGAGTCGATGCCAATCAGTGAAAACTATGTAAATGACATCAATAAGTGTGGGGGGGGTAATACTTTGTAAACAAAGCATTTCCACATTTCAATATTTCAAATTTGTGATAGGTGTCATCAAACGTGAGAAAATAGACATTGTTCATTTTCATTTTGGAAGTTATCTTATTGCACCATTCTTGCGAATTCTGTTTCCCCGGATTCGGATTATTTCAACCCGTCATAGTGAAATCTTTGTTTCCAACAAACTTAAAAAATTATATCTGAAGTTCTGTTTTTTTCCTTTTGAAAGATTCCTTTGTGTCAGTTGTGGCGTAAAGAAAGAAATGATTGAAGGCGTAGGTTTTTCTTCAAAGAGTGAAGTCCTATACTTGGGAGTCCGGAAAAAAAAGATTGTCAACCCAAATCTGAAAAAAACATTGGACATACCAAAGGGGGTAGTCGTGTTGACTACAATCGGATTCAATATTCGTATCAAGGGATTCGATATACTTGTCAAAAGTATTCAGAGTCTGATGGACTCCAACAGACTTAAAAACGATATAATAGTGCTTGTCATCGGAATTAGCGAAAATTCTGAAGACAGTAATAGCTTGAGGCAATTGATTGCCGAGGCCGGATTGAATAGAAAGATTATGTCTTTGGGAATACGAAATGACATTAATGATATTTTGAATATTTCTGATATTTACTTGCAGCCTTCCCGTACAGAAGGACTTTCTCTTAGTATTATGGAGGCCCTAAACTATTCGTTGCCTGTTATTGGTACACGAGTTGGGGGCATTCCTGAAATCGTACATGAGGGAGAAAACGGATATCTTTTTGAAAAAGAGAATGTTGAAGAGCTTGCTGACAGGATTGAGATACTTGTCAATAATCGTGAAGTCCGAGAAATGATGGGTAGAAAATCAAAAGTAATATCCAGTCGGTTCACGCTTGCAGACGGTGTGGAAAAGTTAGCTTCTATATACCATCAGACCAATTGATTTGCCCCTGACACTCTATTGTCATTCAGGTTGCAATTGAGATTAAAAAATGTAGGATAGTTATAAATGCAGTCATCAAACAAACGCATAGCACGCAACACGTTAATGCTTTATATACGGACATTCGTAATGATGCCCGTATCTCTATATACTTCCAGGATTATATTGGAAGTGTTGGGAGAGAACGATTTTGGAGTATACAATGTTGTTGGCGGCTTTATCGCACTTCTGTCTTTTATTAATTCCGCAATGACAAAAGCCACCCAACGTTTTCTGAACGTGGAATTGGGAAAAGGCAATCATGACAGAGTCTCGAGGGTTTATTCCATGAGTCTTCTGATACATTTTGCAATAGCGGTATTTATCGGCTTCGTATTGGAAACTGTGGGGCTCTATTTCTTTGAAACAAAATTGAATATTCCTCCGGAAACACAAGATGCAGCACGGGTTGTGTACCATATTTCTGTAGTGACCGCTTGTCTTCATTTTATCAGGATTCCTGATGAGTCGAGCATTATTGCATATGAGAGGATGTCTTTTTTCGCTTATGTCAGCATCATTGAGGTAATGGCAAAATTGGGAACAGTATTTCTCCTTTTCTGGGCTGAAGACAATCGTCTGGTGTTGTACGCCGTTGCCCTTATGACCGTTGGGATATTGTTGAATATCATTTATGCCATTTATTGCAAGCGTAATTTCATGACTTGCAGATTCCGGTTCTATTTTGACAGAAAGCTGCTGAAAGAAATGCTTTTCTTTTCTTCATGGAGCCTTTTCGGCGGTATAGCCCATGTCGCATCCATACAAGGCATATCAATACTTTTGAATATTTTTTTCACGGTTGCTGTCAATGCGGCAATGGGGGTAGCCTCGCAAGTGTTCAGTGCTGTCAATACTTTGGTTACAAACTTTCAGAAAGCGGTGCAGCCACAGATTGTCCAGTCCTATTTTTCAGGGGATAAATCCAGATTTCTGGAACTTGTTTTCCGCTCGTCAAAATTCTCGTATTTCCTGCTCTTTTTCGTCGCTTATCCGTTGATTTTGATTTGTCGGCCTGTCGTCGAGTTATGGCTTGTCTGTGTCCCTCAATATACAGTACAGTTCATTCAGCTTTATCTCATCTTCCTGCTTATTGATGCATTATCCGGAAGTCTTTGGGTGTCATCTGAAACAATAGGCAATATAGCCAAGTATCAGTTTACCGTTTCTTCGATGATAATTATGAATATTCCGATTATATATATATTGTTCAAGTTCGGTTGCAGTCCCGTCTATGCGGTGATTGTCAGAATTGCCATCAATTTCATTACTCACTGTTACAGAATATTCTATCTCAAACACAAAGTGAATTTCCCGGTTAGGAGGTATGTCGTGGAAGTGATGTTTAGGTGTCTTTGGGTGTCGGTCTGCATCATTCCGGTCCCATTCTTTTTGCATAAATTTCTAACCTCAAGCTGGGGTAGCCATATACTTGTCGTATTGACCAGTCTTATCATTTCCGGACTTGTTATCTATAAATTCGGACTTGATGCTAAAGAAAGAGGGTTCGTAATCAGTACGGTAACAAATAAATTCATGTTCTTAAAAAAACAATAAAATGTAGGGAATAAAGGTGGTGGCAACAGTATACAATACACTCCGTTGCGGTTTGTATCCTTTTAAACAGCAGCTTGTTACGGGGCTTTTGGAATTCCTTAATTTGGTCAAATTACAATGTTTGTTACCGGCGGTTCGTTTCATGCGCTCGTTTTTTCATATGCCGTTCTTTGCTGTCAATAGAGATAAGGACAACTGCATGATTACTTTTCTCGATAATATCGGTTTGCAGAAACGTACTATCAGTGAAACAGATAAAGAGGAAAAATACAAAGAAGTTCTTTGGGCAGATTATAGTGCTGCGGATGTATTTCTTGCAGAAGAAAGGAAGAGGAACTTAAACTTTTGAAATAATGGAAAGGGACATTCGTATAGACATACTTAAAGGCATCGGCATAATCCTTGTCGTTTGGGGACATGCCACCGCAATCCTTATAAAGGAAATTTGTATTTTCCATATGCCTTTGTTTTTCTTTTTGGCCGGTATGTTTTATCATCCCAAACAAGGATTTATTCAATCAAGAGCAAAACGGTTGCTTATTCCCTTTGGGGAATATTCTCTGATATTCGCTGTATTTTATTTTAGCATGGGGTTGCAGGGAATACCGCTTGATAAACTGAGCATCCATCATATCGCCGCATTTGATGGTCCGTTGTGGTTCTTGGTCGCTCTTTTTTATATATGTGTCATATATTATTTTTGGGACAAAACCGTTAAGGAAAAAACGTTATTCTTATCGTTTCTTTTGTAATTGGGCTGGCTGTCGCATATTCCAAGATCAATTTGCCGTTTTATATCGGGCAGGGGCTGTTCTCTTTGCCATTCTATGCTGTCGGCAAATGGATGAACGACAAAGGGCTGACACAAGCAGAGGGGGCAATTAAAAAAGCAACCGTTATTGCTATAGCCGGATATATCATAGCGTTCTGCCGTTTGGCACATTATCAATTTGATATTTCGCAACTGAAATTTTCCAGTTTCCCGTTTATATTCTATGCCGGAGCTTTCTGTGCCATATATCTTTTGTTGAATTTCAAGCCTTTCAACAAGATAACAACTACAAACAGAATATTGGCATCTTTGGGAGCTAATTCACTCACGATAATGGCTATACACGCTCCTTTTCTGTGGTTGTTCAGGGATTTTATCAGAACAAACAGTAGCTTTTATAACACAAAACTGGGGGGGGTAATTTCAAACTTAATCACTTTTGTTATCTTCATAACATTGAGTTATTTAATTGCCCTTGGAATAGAACAATTAAAAAAACTGACAGCTAAAAATCATGGATAATCCGAAAGTATCAATCATTGTACCGATTTATAGAGTAGAGGAATATATTGAGCGGTGCGCTGAATCGTTGTTCGCCCAAACGTTTGATGACATTGAATACATCTTTGTGGATGATTGTTCTCCAGACAAGTCGGTGGAGATCTTGCAGAGAACTCTGGAAAAATATCCGCATCGAAAGAGGCTGACACGAATTGAGAGGTTGTCGTCGAACAGCGGGCAGGCCGCTGTTCGACGACAAGGGATTCAATTGGCCTCTGGTGATTACACGGTTCATTGCGATAGCGATGACTGGATGGATGTGCATGCCATAAAGGAACTATATACTTTTGCCCTATCCGGCCATTACGATATGGTCTTTTATGATTTCTATCGTAGTGATGGTGTTTCTACATATGCTTCCGCCCCGCGCAAGGTTTCTACCAATAATAAAGACTTCCTGATGTCATCATTGCTTTGCGGGCGGTTGATGGGGAGCTTGTGCGGCGCTTTGATCAAACGTAGTCTTTACGATGGGATAACATTTCCAAGGCAAAATATGAACGAGGATCTGGCGACGATAATCCAATTGGTTTGGAATAGCCGGAATGTAGGATACTTGATGAAACCATTTTATTACTATTTTTTTAATCCTGCGTCAATTACAAGTTATGGCAGTGCTGAGATCCAGATTAATAAACTCAATCAGCGTAAGGAGAATCTTGATCTGATTTTCACCTTTCTTCGCTCCAAAGGTATTTATGAAAAGTATACAGACGAGATAAATGCGCTGAAAGTTGGTTCAAGAATGTATCTTGATAGATATATGCTGATGCCGCGAATCCGTCGGATTTGGCACAATACATATCCGGAAATCAACAGTATTACAGTCATTCGTCACAGCAAGATGCGTACTCTCAGTAAAATCGAGTATTTCGGTTCTTTGCTTGGTGTATATCCCATATTCAAATACCTTAAAAATATATGGAAAGACTTAAGGAAATAGATATTATCAGGACGTTCGTAATCATTCTGCTCGTGCTCTATCATGCTCTTGCGCCCTATTGCGGTGGTTGGGATATGCCTTCCTACGCCCAACCCAATGAAGGATTTTATTGGGGAGGAAAACTGGCATACAGTGGGATGCTGGAAACTTTTGTCCTGATTTCCGGGTATGTATTTGCCTTTTCGCTCCAAAAGAAAGTCATTTCTTTCCGATTATTACTAGCCGGTAAGCTGAAACGGCTGTTTGTACCGTGTATGTGTTGGGGCATTATCATGACATTGATATTCTTTGGTCCGTCAAAACTTCTTAATCTGGAACATTTTTGGAAAATTATTGGGGGATACGGACATCTTTGGTTTCTTCCGATGCTCTTTTGGTGCTTTTTAATGGAATATGGCATACAGCACTGTCTCAAGGGACGTAACTTGATGTTAGTACTCATGATTATTGCTATTCTGCCTTGGCCGGGAATTCCGTTCCGTTTTAATCAATCGCTTTATTATCTGCTTTTTTTCCATCTTGGTGGAATTTTCTTTAGAAATCGTGAGCGGCTGAGAACTGTCAATTGGTCAACAATATGCATTTTATCGGCTGTTTATATGGGGTTATTCATTGCGGTAACATTGGTTTTGGGAATGGACGGGATGCGTCCGGAACTGGCATCGGACTTGAAAGTAAAAGTTTTAATCCTGTTTGTCCACCATACTCTTAAAATGGTAAGCTATGGATTAGTCACAATTATCTATGTCGCTGTATTTATAAAACTGGAAGACAGATGCAATGGAAAACTATACACTGTATGCCGAAGTATCGCAATGAATTCGATGGGAATATATGTGATGCAAGAAATAGTTCTGAGACTTATCTATTATAGAATGGGGGGGTATTTTTGTATACCAAAGAGTTAACTCCGTTGGTCGCCTTCGTGGGCACTTTCATCGTCTGCTATGTATCAAGTGTGATTATAGCCGGATGCAAATACACCAAATTTCTGTGTTAGTATGAATGTGTCCTATTTTATTTACCTAATAAATTACAACGATGAAATATCATTACGAGGCAGTTCCGGTACTGTTCAATATACTTCTGTTTTTTCTTATGCTGTATCCGTTTCCGAATGTGTATAGATATGGCTGTGAATTTAGAAAACGATATACAGACATCTTGGATTATGCAGTATACGGTGTCCTGCTGATACTGTTTTGCACTTTCGGCTATGCGGACAACGATTTCTATCACTACGAGGGGCTTTTCAAACGTATCTGTTCAACCGGATTAAACGTGCATCTTGAACCCGTTTACTATTGGTTGATACGGAATGTCACTTCAAACTATCTGGTATGGCGGTTTATAGTGTGGAGCGGAACGGTGATTTTGTCGTTATGGACAATAAAACGGCTCAAACTTGATGTGAGGATAGGATTGCTGATATTTGTGCTGTTTTATATCAACATTATTTCAGTAATGCGCGGAAATTTGGGAATTGCCATACTGTTTTTTGGCTTTTCATTCATTATCAGGCCCTCTCATAATAGGTTATTGTCATTCCTATTCGGTTGTTTGTTGATTTTCTGTTCATTCTTCTTTCACAAAAGTATGTTGTTTTCGATTGCTGCACTTTCGGTAACACCTTTTTATCTGAATAGGAAAACGGTAAAAATCAGTCTTGTCATATTCCCTTTCCTGACCGTTGTGACTACTTTACTGCTGGATTATATTATTATGAACGGACTCATCGGTTTTGATATAGCAGACATGAATATAGGGAGCTCGATGACGGGATATGCGAGCGGCACAATGCGGCAGTCGAATATTTTTGGTAAACTGAACCAAATGATAACCTATATGCCGGTATACGCATCTTTGGCTCTTATGACTAAGAAGATAGTTTTTGAAGAAATTGATGTTCCACGGTATATAAAGGCATTGTTCATCTATTGGTATGCAATAACTTATATTGCCAGTCTGTTTTTCTTCCAAGAAACTTCGGTATGGCTCTTTATACGTTTCATAATGATGAGCTATTTTCCTCTTTGTATTGTTGTGGGTTATTATTATTCTAATTTCAAGATGACACGCGAGAAAAGAATCTTGATGCTTTTGGCAATCCTTCCTATCTGTTATAAACTTTTCTATGCCTTCTATAAGAGGTTGGTATGGGAAGGGTACGTCTTTTTCTGACATGTTTCGTTAGTTTACACGTATTAGGATCACAATAAAAAAATTAAAAAACAATCTGAATGAAAATCTTAGAAATAATTCCTCAACTTAGCAGTGGCGGCGGAGAGCGGTTTGTGGTTGACTTGTGCAATGAGTTGTCGAAAGAACATGATGTGACATTGATGGTTTTGCACTCACTTGACAAGGTGGATTTCTATTTGAAAGAGGTATCGAATAATGTAAGGGTGGTATCGATGAACAAACGGATGGGACTTGACATCGGTTTGTTATTTAGAGTATATAGATATATCCGTAGAGAAAAGCCTGATGTGGTGCACACGCATTTGCGTGCTATTATGTATATTGCTTTCGCAATCATGCGAAAGAATGGCGTTATGCACTGTCATACAGTGCATTCCGATAAAGAAGCCGGAGGCTCCTTTATCAGCAGCGGAATGCGGAAGTTCTGTTTTCATCATGGGTGGATTACACCCATTACCATTTCCGCCGAATCACTACATAGCTTCCGAAAATATTATGGAATGGATGCTCCTATGATTTTCAATGGGCGCAATGTGGATGCTGGTATGCTTGTTTCAGACGAGGTCAAGGAACAATTTAAACAGTATAGACATACAAATAAGACGCGAGTACTGATAAGTCTCGCACGTATTGACCCTGTGAAACGGCAAACTCTCTTGGCACGTGTGGTAATGCGGTTAAAACGGGAAGGATACGACCTCACTGTATTGTTTATCGGAGGTGAACGTGATGCACAGATGACCGCGGAATTGCGTTCGTACAACGATGAAGCAATACAATTACTTGGAGAACTGCACAATCCGCTTGAATACCTTAAAATGGGAGATGCTTATGCACTTTGTTCCTCGTATGAGGGGATGCCTATTTCGTTGATAGAGGCTATTGGTGTTGGCTGTATACCGGTATGCACACCTGTGGGCGGTATAGTAGATGTGGTACACAACGGTGAAAACGGTTTTCTGAGTGACGGTATCGGTGAAGAATCTTATTACAAAACGGTAAAGAGATTTCTATTCCTCACTGATGTACAGCTTAAAGACATGAAGCAAAAAGCTCTTGCCACTTATGGTCCATTCAGTATGTACGAATGTGCTCGCAACTACGTAAGACTTTTCGAGAAAGGAATAAAGAAATGAAACGGAAAAAATTACTCGTTGTAGGCTCAATTCCCGATGAGAGCAACTTATTGAATTATGGAGGTGCGACGGTGTTGATGAAAAACTATCTTGACTATCTAGCCTCTCAGTCTGAATATGAATATAGGTTTGTACAAAACAACCGGTATTCAAATCTTCGCACTCGCCAGCGTAGTATGTGGCGCAATTATTCATACTTTTTCCCGGCATTTTTGTGGAGACTGTTTGGGTGCGATATTGTAATGTTCAATTTTTCTGATCATGGTACAATTTATTATTTCCCATTATTGAGCAAAATAGCTCGTTTGGCACACAAAAAAGTCGTACTACGTAAATTCGGAGGTTCATTTGAGTTCTACATAAAGAAAATTGGTCAAACCCAATTACAACGGGCACTTGATGCTATCAGACAAACAGACTTGATATTCTTTGAAACCCAACAGGGTATTACACACCTACAACAGTTAATAGGAAAGAGTGACAATATACATTGGTTCCCTAATGTGCGTAAAGCTTCAACAATACGAAAGAACCCCTCAGACTTTCATGGCAGATGTGTTTTCATGTCGCATATCAACAAAGAAAAAGGGATAGAAGATCTTATAGCGGTATCCAAACTGTTACCTTCGAATTATACCCTTGATATATATGGTGAGATAAAAGAGGATAAATATCGCAATATCAACTTCAACGAAAGCGGAATAACATACCATGGGGTTGTCTCTTCCGAACAGGTTTTAAAAACTTTAGTAGAATATGATTTACTGCTATTACCTTCTTATCGCGAGGGCTACCCGGGCATTATCATCGAAGCTATGTCTGTAGGCATTCCTTGCGTATCAACCTATGCAGGTGGAATACCTGAAATCGTAGAAGACGGTTACAATGGTCGTTTAGTAATTCCCGGTGATGTAGATGCGATAAAACAAGCTATCTTATCGATTAACGCAACAAACTATTCTCAATATTCAGGGAATGCCTTGAAGAAATTTGAAGAAGAGTTTGAATCTGATAAGACGAATAAACGCATACTTGAAATTATAATGCACTAAATCAAATGGCTAATAATATTCTTATTGTCAATACAATTAAACATCTTCGGTTAAAACAAATCTATTATCAATTATATTATAGACTATTTTCTCATAAGTTGATGGAATATAATGTTCCCCGGCAATCTTCATTGCGGATGGTCTCAGTTATCGCAAAGTGGTATTGTTACAATGTACCCAAGACATTTACATTCCTAAATCTTATAGGGGATTTTAAGTCATGGAATGATGTTAGTCATGGGATGCTTTGGGCATACAATCTGAATTATATGGATTGGTTGTTGCAACCTGACATGACTTTTGAACAAGGTTCAGAATGGGTTGAACGGTTTATAACTGATTTGCCAACAAACAGGATCGGTCTTGATCCTTATCCTATCGCACTGCGAAGCATCAACTGGATCAAGTTTATCGGCAGGCATCATAAAAAAGTGGAGAGCAATCGGTTGCAACGGTGGAACGATTCCCTTTATGCGCAATGTAAATTGCTCGAACGGAAACTGGAATACCAACTGCTTGGCAACCATCTTTTAGAAGATGCTTACGCTTTGTTTATCGCTTCAATTTATTTTTCCGATAAAAAAATGTATGACAAGGCATCCTGTCTGTTGTATAAAGAGCTTGATGAACAGATTTTGCCTGATGGCTCACATTACGAGCAATCACCGATGTATCACTGCATTTTGCTCGATAGGTTATTGGATTGCTATAATGCCTCGATTAATAGAGGTCATGAGAAAATGTGTGAGCTTTTGAAACTGTATGTGGTAAGGATGTTGGGGCATTTGGAGAGCATCGTGTGGAAAGACGATACGATTCCCTTACTTAATGATTCGGCATATGGGATAGCACCGACAGTTTCCGAATTGAGAGCATACGCCAAAAGATTGAAGTTGGAATGGACCCCTTTGCCTATGAAAGAATGTGGCTATAGGAAGCTTTGTTCAACACATTTGGAGGCAGTTGTGGATGTGGGTAATATTACTGCGACCTATCAGCCGGGGCATAGTCATGCCGATACGTTTAATTATGAATTGCGAATTGATTGCAGACCGTTTGTTGTTGATACAGGTATTTCTACCTACAACAAGACTGCAAGAAGGCAGTACGAACGAAGTACGTCAGCTCATAACACCGTAACTGTCGGCAACAAGGATTCTAGCGAGGTGTGGGGAGGTTTCCGTATGGGTAAAAGAGCTAAAGTAAGAGTACTATCCGATACCGAAAATGAAATTATGGCAGAGCACGATGGTTTTAAAGGATGTATACATCAACGGAAATTCACTATTAACGATGATGTGTTTACAATAAATGATAAGATTGTCGGCAATAATATGACAGAATGTATCAGCTATATTCATTTCGCACCCGATATTGAGGTCCTTGCCATATCGTCAACTGAAATAAGAACCAACAGGGCTAATATCGCTGTATCTGGTGCAAATTCCATAGAAATTATAAATGATTTTGTATCAGTAGAATACAATCGACTAGAACCTTCTAAGACGATAAAAATAGTATTTTGCAGAAATTTAACGTATCAAATATTTCAGGCATAAAATATGAAGATTTTAATTGTGTCGTTCTACTATTCTCCCGAGCTTGGGGCTGCTCCTTCCCGTATAACCAATATGGCTGAAGGGCTGAAAAGTCAGGGAGCGGAAGTGGATGTGTTAACTTGTTTGCCGAATTACCCTCAAGGACAAATATTCGAGGGTTATAGAGGCCGTTTGTCAAAAAAAGAAAAGATTAATGGCATAAACGTGTATAGATATTGGACTTATGCAACCGTGTCCAAGAATCCTTTTAAGCGAGCGGTAAGTATGATGTCATTTGCGACCATGTTATGGTTGTTTGCTTTTAAGATAAAGAAGATCCAGGGTTACGATAGGGTGATCATCCAAAGCCCTCCACTACCAGTGGCTGGTTCGGCCATCACGCTTTTCAAAAAAATATTCGGGCGCAAGACTCTTGTGAACATATCCGATTTATGGCCACTTTCTGCTGTTGAGCTTGGAGCAATGCGTGAAGGTGGGAAGATATATGATATTTTCGCGTGGATTGAACGTTATATTTATCGCAATGCAGACGGTATTTTCGGTCAGTCTGAAGAGATAATCCGGCATGTGAATCAATTTCCTTCGACAAAAAACAAGTTTGTATACCGTAATTTGCAGCAATATGCGGTTGCTGCTCAACCCAAAAGGAAGCACACGCCCTTTCGCATTGTATATGCCGGACTATTAGGTGTGGCACAAGATATATATTCAATTATCGAGAATATTCCGTTTCAGTCTATTGGCGCTGAGTTCCACTTGTATGGTGGTGGAAATCAGACAGAAAAGATAAAAGAATATATAAATAAACATCCCGGTTGTTTCGTGTATTATCATGGATATGTAAAGAAAAAACAAATCGCCGAAGAGTTGTCAAGATACGATGCGTCAATTGTTCCACTTACCGTAGCAATCAAAGGAGCAGTGCCATCCAAAATATATGATCTCATACCTATTGGCATACCTATACTGTTTTGTGGAGGTGGAGAAGGGGCTGAGATCGTATCGAAATATTATTTTGGAATGGTTTCAAAGCCACATGATTTCAAACAATTACACAATAATATTATTGAGTTGATTAACCTTCCTGACGAAGAATACAGCACAATATCGAAGAACTGCCTGGATATGGCAAAAAATGAATTCGATTTTAACAAACAGATATATCGCTGTTACGATTTTATAAAATCAATCTGATGTAAAAATATAATTCAATGAAGAAAGTAATGTTGGTCTTCGGCACCCGTCCGGAGGCAATCAAGATGGCTCCGCTGAAAGAATTCCAGAAACAGCCAGAACGGGTGGAAACTGTAGTATGTGTTACCGGACAACACCGGGAAATGCTGGACCAGGTATTGGATATATTCGATATTTGTCCAGATTATGACTTGAACATTATGAAGCAGGGACAAGACTTATATGACGTGACGTCCCGTGTATTGACAGGTATGCGTGATGTACTGAAAGAGGCAAGGCCGGATGTAGTGCTGGTGCACGGTGACACGACCACTTCTACTGCCGCTGCTCTGTCGGCCTTCTACCAACAGATTCCGGTAGCACACATAGAGGCAGGATTACGTACACATAACATCTATAGCCCATGGCCGGAGGAGATGAATCGACTTTTGACCGGACGACTGGCGACCTACCATTTCTCGCCTACGCCACTGAGTCGTAGCAATCTGATGCGGGAAGGTATTGACGATCGGAATGTCATCGTGACCGGGAATACGGTAATTGATGCGCTTTATTGGGTAGTGGATAAAATTAAGAGCGACAAGGCGTTGGATTGTGAATTGGTAGGGATACTGGCAAAAGCCGGATATGACGTGAGCCGTTTGAATGGTGGTAAGAAGCTGGTGCTGATTACGGGACATCGTCGTGAAAACTTCGGTGACGGATTCATCCATATGTGTACTGCTATCAAAGACTTGACAAAAAAATACCCGGAGGTGGACTTCGTTTATCCGATGCACTTGAATCCAAATGTGCGCAAACCGATACATGACGTATTTGGAGAGGAATTATCCGATTTTGGGAACATGTTCTTCATTGAACCTTTAGAATATCTGAGTTTTGTCTATTTAATGGAAAAATCCACTATAGTATTAACCGATAGCGGTGGCATACAAGAGGAAGCTCCAGGACTGGGTAAGCCGGTATTGGTGATGCGCGACACAACGGAACGTCCGGAAGCATTGGATGCAGGAACGGTAAAACTGGTAGGTACGGATTATAACAGAATAGTAAATGAAGTATCTGTTTTGATTGACGATAAAGTCGCCTATGAAAAAATGAGCAAGGCAGTGAACCCTTATGGAGACGGGCTTGCTTGTGGACGTATTGTGAACGCATTGCTGTACAGAATATAAAAAGATGTGAGATTAAACCTGAAAATCAGACTATTAATATTTTTTAAGGTGATGATGATTCTGCTTTATAAGCGGAAAACGAGGAAGATGCAGATTCGTCCGGTTTCTAATTTCAAACGGGTGTATAACATTCAAGGATTACTATATGTTGTCACCACTAACTTCGGAAGAGAACGGGCATGAGAGGCATTTTGACCGCAACCGTCTGCAATATGATTCTGGATTTTAGTGTGAAGAAAAGGGGAATGGTAAATGAAAAAATTCCTGCGTATGGGTGTTCCTTTTGGGAACTTTTATTGTTTGGACTTTCTCCTATTTCTGGGTAGCATATACTAGTATGAGTGAATTTATCCATATTTCCAGTGCGGATATAAATAATGCAGGGAAAATACTCAGATTGGTGAGCGTTTTTAAGAAAAAATCACCCTACCCAAATTTTGATTATAAGGGAAACTCCTCTATATAAATCAGCTGTAAAAGTAACAAGGATGCCTACTGTTGTTGTCCGTTTTGAACCTAATAAGAAAAATCCCGAGCGTGGTACAATTTATTACCGTATCTACAAAGGGCACAACCGGCGTATGGAGTTTTCTTCCCGTCTTCACTTGTCAGCTTCTTCCTGGGATGAAACAGCAAGGACAATCCGGGATGATTATCCTGAGTCCTGTCGTTTCCGTGTCCAAATTGAGGCGGATCTTCGGCTTTTGAACCGGATTATAACAGAAGATATTACCGGTCGACTGACAATGGGTAATATGATAGCCCTCTTTAAACAGCAAAGGACAATAATCAAATGAACTTTTTGACTTGTAAGTAAATAGGATGGTATCGTCTTTAACAGATTGCTATCTCCGTCTAGGCTTCCAGGTAACAGAATCCGAAGAGGGACTACGGATAGGCTTCAAGCCGGGAATGGTACATGCCATCGTGAAGGAGGTCCGAAACGAACGTCCTTTGACTCGCTCGGATGCTGAATTGTTCTACGAGAAGTTCTCTACACTAAGTAAAGGGCATCGAAATCTATATTTCAGGATCGTGGCACACGGCGGATTCCTGCCGGAAGCATTGGACTTTGAACTGCATGGGCTGACCGTTTCGGATGAAAGCTATATTGAAAGCCTCTTGTCCGGAAGACATGTGGAGCTTTATCCGCATAACGAAGCGGCTTACAGGGCGATCATGCGGGGATTCAAACAACACCGTATCGGTGCGGTCGTGCAGGCTACCGGAACAGGGAAATCCTATTTGCTGGCACGCTATATCGCAGATCATGCAAAGGAAAAGATATTGGTCTTTGCTCCGAACATCACGATTCTGGATGAGATCCGGAAAGCCGTCGGATTCTCCATTCCGCAAGTGACGTACCGGACATTCCAGTCACTGATTCGTAACCGGGAGGACAATGGGTTGTTACGGGCAGATCATATTCTTATTGATGAATTCCACCATTTCGGGGCGGAAATTTGGGGAAGTGCCTTGCAGGATGTGATAGAAAATAATCCCTGTGCCTATGTCCTGGGAACGTCGGCAACGCCGATCCGTCCGGAGGGAATGATCGATACGGTGGATCTTTATTTCGAAGGAAATTTGTTTTATGAACTTACCTTGCCGCAAGCTTGGTATTACAATATCTTACCAGTGCCGATCCTGGTACAAAGTGCTTACGGGCTGGACAACGAACTGGACCGGCTGCAAAGAAAGTTGGAACGCAGCGGTTGTTCAAAAGGACGAAAAGAAAAGGTACAGAAGAAACTGGATCTGGCACGTGTGGATTTCAAAGAGGCTTTAGGGGCACCGGAAGTCATCCGGAAGTTCCTGCCGACAAGCGTACGCAAGCTGCTGGTATTCTGTCGCGATCTCACCGATTTGAAGCAGATGGTGCCAGAAGTATGCGGATGGCTCACGCGAGCGGGACGTGCCATTACTCCGTTCGAGATCCATCATGCCCAAGGTGAACGGCAGAACGGCCGGATACTGGATGCTTTCCGAGAAGAATCAGACCGGCTGCACGTATTGTTTTCCGTCAACATGCTGATAGAAGGACTGCATGTGGAAGGTGTGGATGCTGTCTTATTCCTTAGACGGACAGAATCATATATCGTTACCTTGCAGCAATTGGGCCGTTGTCTAAATGCCGAGGCTGGAAAACGGCCGGTCGTCTTGGATTTTGTCAACAATCTTTCAGGAAAATCGGTTTATGATGTGATGGCTCCCCACTTGGAGCGTCTATCTCTCCTTCCGTCACCCAAAGGATTCGAAGGAAACACCTCTTTTTTGACGACGGGTTTCCTATCAGACATACGGCTGCGCATAGAAGAGATATTGGCAGAACTGGAGCCCTGGCAGATTATGTATGAGAGGCTGATTGAATTCCGTCGGGAAGAAAACGACTGGCCATCAATTACGGAAGGGAAACTCGGTTTGTGGTGCAACACCCAACGCATTGCCTATAAACGGGGAAAATTGCAGGAGGAACGCCGCCGTCAGCTAG
>URWP01000025.1 GCA_900551645.1 uncultured Bacteroides sp. | reverse complement strand
CTTTCAGCCGGCAACGGTGTATCTACCGAATCGGTCACCGCAAAGATTTTTCCAGACTTGAGATTTTTGCACTCCTCCCAACTACGAGCAATCTGATAACCTTTCTGTTCCAGTTCCTTGAAAATGTTACGCCCGTCTTTCCTGTTTTCAAACTTCTTGGCTCCACCTCCCACTACATAATCAGCTTCACAATTCACATAATCGGCAATGATTTCATCTTCATTGTCACGATCAACATTATGGCAACAGAAATCGGCCGGAGTCGCATCCCATAAGCGACAAGTCACTGCTACACCTGCTGATAAACCTTTCTGTTTGGCCAACTTGATTAAGGAAGGCTGAGGATTTCCATTGACATCGACCCCCACTGAATGATAATTGGTTTTCTGACCAATAGCCATAGCAGTTCCTCCTGCTCCAGAATCGGTAATCAGTTTATTGGCACAATATGTTTTCGACAAACCGGTTGCCTCACAGTTCTCCAGATACAACTTACCCCGATTGGCAGTCCATGCCGAATATACGTGCATCAGACTCATCCCGTCCCCAATCATCAGAATCACGTTCTTCACCTTGGTTCCCGTAGGTGGAATAATTTTTTCTACCGGATAAGGATTCTCCATCACATAAGTCTGAACCTTATCTGTTCTGCTGTTCTGCGCAACCCCATTTCCAACAATTATAGCCGATGCAATACAAGCAACAAGCCATTTATTGATTCTAAAATCCATAGTTTTATGTTTTAATTGTATTTATTGGTTCACTTTTTCTCTATCTGATAAATAAAAGATTGGCCGGAATAGGTCCCATTTGTTTGGCAGATGGAATCATCCACTCCCAATTCAAATCTTCACCTTCATAATCCTCGAAATACAGCAACCTATACGGATGCAATCCTTTTTTCAATGCTATCTTGCCGGAAGCGCTGATGGCTGCATGAGAACCATCATTATCCACGACCTTCGTATCGCCTATATACAGGACACTACCATCATCCGACTTTGTCGCGAATGTATACACGCCATCTTCGGGAACATTGATTAATCCTTCAAAAATATATCCGAAATGGTCCGCTTGCGGTGCTTCCTTGATAGAAGGCTCCTTCATGGTTCCTTTGCTGACCGGTTTGTTCTTCATCAAATCATTGACAGACTGATAATACCCTTCAAAATAAGTATAGGCTGTTCCATTCTCAGAAACAGTCCTTGCCACAGCTGGTTTCAATACAGCTTTGGTAGCTTCGATAGTGAAAATCCGGCTCGGAAGATACCCTTCCTTGAAAGATCTGGCCTTGATGGTAGTAGTCTTATCGATGGATAAGGCTCCTTTATACAGCTGCGAATTTTCCGTCGGCTCACTTCCATCCAATGTATAATAAATGCGGGCACCTGCCGTAGCAGAACCTAAGTTTACATCGATATGCTCCAGGAACAGATTAAGGTCTCTGTCCACGTATGGCATGGCCACTACCGCTTCCTTCGTGTACGAATACGGGAAAGCATCGGCACTTGTACCTCTTTCCATATTCGGCTTGTCAGTCAGGACAAATTCCAGTGTCCCCCCTTCCATCAGCTGATTATAAGTGATATAGTTCTTATCGATAACCTGTCCGTTCAGTCTGACTTCATCAATATAAACCTTCTTCGAACTGCCTTCTGCTTTAATCTGGAGTTGCTTGCCGTTGGCCAACGTAAGTTTGACCTCATCGAACAGCGGAGTAGTAAGCACGAACTCATTGCTGCCCGGGCAAACCGGATAGAAGCCCATAGCCGACAGGATATACCAGGCAGACATCTGTCCACAATCCTCATTACCGATAATCCCCTCCGGAGTAGGAGCATACATCTCATCCAGAAGTCTCCGGGTCATAGCCTGAGTCAGCCAAGGTTTTCCGATGTAGTTATACAGATATGCCATGTGATGACTGGGCTCATTACCGTGAGCATACTGACCAATCAGCCCTGTAATATCAGACAGTTCACCATCGATTTCAGAACTGACAACAAATAAAGAGTCCAGACTTGCGCCAAATGCTTCCACTCCACCGAACTGCGGAATCATGCCATTGACATCATGAGGAACAAAGAATCTGTATTGCCAGGCAGTTGCTTCCGTATAATCTCTCCCGACTTCATAGGGATTGAAATGCTCCATCCAGTTTCCATCCATACGCTTTCCTCTGAAGAACTTGGTCAATCCGTCGAAAACATTGACGTAATTCTGAGAACGGGCAATATAAGTTTCATAAATATCCTCCTTCCCCATCGCCTTGGCCATTTGGGCAATACACCAGTCATCATAAGCAAATTCCAGCAGACAGGATACAGATTCTTTCTTGATATTAGCCGGTATGAATCCATATTGAATATAATAATCGGCCCCTTTCTTATTAATTTCCGATGATTTTACCATGGCAGTCAATGCTTTTTCTGCATCAAATCCTCTGATTCCTTTCAGATAGGCATCGGCTATAATGGAAGCAGAATGATAACCAATCATCGTATTGGTTTCACCGGCTGAAAGCGGCCATAAAGGTAATTCCCCTGATGCGTCATACATATTGATAAAAGAATTTATCATGTCGTTTACCAGTACGGTATCTGTAAGTGTCATCAGCGGATGCCATCCCCGAAATGTATCCCATGTAGAGAAAGTGGACAACATCTTTCTTCCCTCTGCTACCTTTCCTATAGACATGTCATGACGTCTGTACTCTCTGTTAACGTCATTTACCTGATTGGGAACTATCATGGCATGATACCAGGCCGTATAGAAATTCGTCCGCTGTTCTTCTGTTCCACCTTTTACTTCGGCTACAGCCAAAGAGTGTTTCCAAGTCTCTTCGGCATTGTTTCTTACCATATCAAAATCGAATCCAGGAATTTCCTTCTCCAGATTCTCTCTGGCATTGGCTTCACTGACAATCGAAATACCTACCTTAGCCAGAATGACTTCCTTTGCTCCAAATGACGCTACTGCCTGTAAACGGGTTCCACGGATAGTATCACCGTCACCCCCTTTTCCTTCGTTAATCAACTGAAGTTTCTGTATAGGTTCCGAAAAACGGGCTGTAAAATAAATGTACTGATTATCCACCCATCCGCGAGTTCTACGCATACCGGAAATCTCATTTTCTCCGGTCTTCCTGATTTCGGCTTCATAGATAAACTCGTTGTCCAGCAGATGACCCAAATCAACAATAACGGATGATTGGTTTCCGGAAGAAAAGGTATACCGGTGCATACCTGCATGAGTTGTAGCAGAAAGTTCTACCTGTATATTCTCGTTGTCAAGGTATACAGCATAATACCCCGGTCTGGCACTTTCCTTCCGGTGTGAAAAAGTGGCAGGTGAATAAATATCTCCTACCCCATCATCAAGCGTCACAGGTTTACTGGTAGGACGAAGCAATACATCGCCCAAATCAATGCATCCGGTACCGCTCAGATGCGTATGAGAAAATCCCAATATGGTAGAATCTGAATAATGGTATCCGGAACAAGCATCCCAATCTCCACGTCTCGTATCAGGACTTACTTGTACAGCCCCATACGGAAGTGTTGCTCCCGGATAAGTATGTCCATGGAATCCTGTTCCGACGAAGGGGTTTACATAATCTATGGCTGTTTTATTGTCTGTTACTGTACATGCACTCAATATACATAAACAAGCTGCAAGAAACACAGGTGTCTTCATAATAAAGATATTATAAAATAGGTTTAAAGCGCGCTATATTACAAAAAAATCATTCCCAATCCACGGATATTACTAGAAACATCCTGGATTAGGAATGACAAATATAAGAATTTATGAAAGAATATTAACTATCAATAGCCCTTATTTTGCTTCAGTTTACCGTTCGATTTCGTAATCTGATTAGACGGATAAGGAAATACCATCATATAGTCTTCATAGGTTCTCTTTTCCTTATAATCTTCATAATCACCGATAACGAATGCTGATTCAGGATTTGCACGGTCATCATAGATACGTACACGTGGATGAGAATTCAATTCTTTCTCAGCCAGTTCCTTTATCTCTGCATTGCTGGAACGGTGCCAACGCTTCAAGTCAAACAAATGATCCGTATATTCGAATGCCAACTCGCAACGACGCTCATGATACAGGTCCTTCATAGTAGGAGTTCCTTCCAACGGCTGCAAGTTAGAACGGACACGGATTCTGTTCAAATCGGCTTTAGCCAGTTCCGGCTTACCTGTCATCAGATAAGCTTCGGCCCGGAACAACAGCATTTCTGCAAAACGGATTAACGGGAAATTGATACGTGCCGTAGGCCAGTCACCATTGGTATTGACATATCCTTCATTGGTAGCATCTTTATGTTTGAACGGATCCATGTACTTATTGATCTGGAAACCAGCCTCCAGATCAGATACAGAAAAGAACTTGCGTGTTTCACCGAAGAACTCAAACTCCTGATTGTATTCCAGAATAGAACGTACCAGACGGTCGTTACCGGCTCCATCCTTGGCCATTTCTTCATAAATGTCATAAGATGGTTTGATTTGTCCCCATCCGTTGTAGATACCCCAACCTTTATTTTCGAGAACAATACCCGGGAACTCTACACCACCACCTGTAGAACCTCCATTTGAAGGAATGGACCAGATATATTCCGCATTCCAGAAATCAGCAAAATCAGAAGAAAAGACTTCAGCAAAAGTCGGAGCCAAATCACGCCCATACGTATTCTCCAGTTCATTCACCATCTCAATAACATCATTCCATTTTCCTTCATCCCATGTAGCCCAATAAGCATAAACTTTTGCTTTATAAGCTACGGCAGCCGCTTTATGAGCTCTACCTTTATCATCATCTGAATATTCTTCAAATTTTGGAAGATATGAAATGGCCTCATCCATATCGTCAATGATAGCCTGATAATTATCAGTTACTGAAGCCAGCTGTGGAGGAATCGAATTGTCATAATCGCCTTCAAAATCTTCATATCGCACAAATGGAACGCCCTGCTCGTTCGTTCCATAACGATAAGCTATCCAGAAGTGAGCCATACCTCTCATGAAATATGCTTCTCCCAGACTTCTGGTTTCTATATCGGTAAGCTGAGTCGTTTTCTTTTTGTTCAATAACTGTTTGATAATCCAGTTGGAACGAGACATGTTCTGATAGAACATATCAAAAGCGCCACTGATAGGACTCTCATCGCCGGTATAGGCAAAGGTAGCCAATGTGTTATACCCTCTGGAACGCCCCCAAACGATGTCACAGGCAGCGCCTTGTTCCCAAAACAGTTCACGTCCGAATCCCTTCTCCTGATGAATCGGAGCATAAAGTCCGTCAATAGCATCAATTGCCTGCTGGTCATTGGTAAAATACGCATTGGTAGTGGGATTTCCCTCAGACCGTACATCCAGGAAATCACTGCACGAACTAAGTACAAGTCCGGATAATGCAATTATTGATATGTATTTTTTCATATTCATCTACTGTTATATTTTAATAAGTCAATTTAAATCCTACAGACAAGACTCTTGAAACCGGATATTTCATGGTATCATAACCACCACATTCAGGGTCAATACCTGAATAACCGGTTATTGTAAACAAGTTTTCACCACTGAAATATACAGACATCCGGCTGTTTCTTTCTTTCAGATGTGAAATTTTGCGTAAGATATCAGTCAAATCATACGATACTGTAAGATTTTTGAGTCGGAGGTAAGAAGCATCCTCCAGATACCAGTCTGACGGTGTACTGAAGTTACTGTTCGGGTCATTTTTTGACAATCGAGGGATATCGGAAGAAGTATTTGTCGGACTCCATGCATTCAGGATTTCGCTGTCACGATTGAAGTTTCCTTCCACATCACTCAAAGTCATGTATTTCGCTACATTCAGAGCCTGTGCACCACCTACTCCCTGGAACATGGCACTGACAGAAAGTTTCTTATAAGTGAAACCGCCAGTCAAGGCAAACGTCGTTTTAGGAGTCGCACTTCCACAATATTGACGGTCCTGATCATCAATCGTACCATCTTTATTGAAGTCCACAAATTTTAAATCTCCAGCTTTTGCATCAGGCTGTATACGGTTGCCGTTCTTGTCTACATAGGCGGCAGCCTCCTCATCACTCTGGAAGATACCATCTGTACGAATCAGATAAAAAGAATTCAAAGGTTCGCCTTCAGCTGTCTGATACACATAAGGAATATTACGGAAACTTCCGTCTGTAACACCATCTTCAGTTGTTATACCAGTCCATACACCCGGATTACCGTCTTCATCCTTTACACCGATATCAGACACCCAGTTCTTCAGGTAAGAAAAGTTTGCCGACAGGAAATAAGAGAAATTCTTGTTCACCTGGTCATTCCAACTTACTTGCGCTTCAAAACCACGGTTTCTTACCTCACCTTGGTTTACAAGCATCGCATCTACGCCGATGGTACTCGGCCAATCCATGGTCTGTGTCTGAATCAGGTTGAATGTACGCTTGTCGAAATAGTCCAATTGGATAGACAAGCGTTCTTTGAACATCTCGATATCCAAACCTATATCAGTCTGTTCAGAAGTTTCCCACGTCAAGTTCGGATTCACAGCGGTCTGATAATAAACGAAGTTGTTCCAGAGTTTGTTGGACATTACTCCATACTGTGCCTGTTCTGTCCAGAATGTAGTACCCAGCAACGGCGAACTGTAATTATAATTGATAGAACCCAAATTACCTACACGTCCCCATGATGCACGTATCTTCAGCAAGCTGATCAGATCACTCTTTGGGAAGAATTCCTCGTTAGAAATCTTCCATGCGGCTGTAGCAGCAGGGAAATCACCATAGTTATTTGCTTTCGGCAAACGTCCGGCATAATCCCGACGCCAAGAAGCCGTAACGAAATAACGGTCATCGTATGAATAAGCAGCACGGGCAATCAATGAAACATTTGCATCAGGTCCCGTCATATAATCGGTAGCAGAAAGAGATCCTGCATAAGCCAAATATTGCAAATATTCACTCTCATCCTGAAAATCTTTACCCTCTACTTCCAATCCCCTTGTTGTAAAGTGGTCGGCTGTTGTAGAGAATAAACCACCTATGGTATGTTTACCAAAGGTATTGTCATAGGTCAAGGTATTCTCTGTTTTCCAGCTGTCACTTCGATAGGCACTCTCCGTAAGTGAATTGGACAAATCCGGTTTGCCTACTTCATCACGGATAGGACTGAAGAGCTTGTAATTGTTGTTCTTCAAATTATAGGTGAAACGACTGACAAATTTAAGCCCCGGAATAACATTGGCAATTTCCAGACTGGTAGTTGACCATACATCACTGGTCCGGTTAAAAATATTATTCGCTTCCAAGGTACGTACAGGGTTTACAGCATCTCCATGTATATCTGCAAAATTCGAACCGTATTTTGCTATATAATCCGGGTCCTCAGTCGTTGTACCACCATATGTACCGTCTATCGGATTATACACAGTAGCACTGGCAGGCATATAAATAGCCGAAAGAATGGCTCCAGTATAAGCACTTTCTGTATCGCTGGTCTGACTTTCAGTATTCTTCCATACAAAATCCTCACTGACAGTAACCCACTTATTTAATTTGAATTTACCGTTATAGCGTAGCGACAAGTTCTTATTGAACGTATTGATAAGGGTACCCTCGTCGTTATCGTATGCAAAAGAAACCCTGTTCGAAAAATTCTCGGTTCCGACATTGAACGCTACATTATGTCTCTGATACAAGGCTGTACGGAAGATCTCATCCATCCAGTCCGTACGGGTGGTGGCAATCCAAGGATTCTTGGTTACATCCCAACCTTGCGGAAGTGTAAAGCCAGCGTTCGCATACGAAAGTTTACGCATCTCTATCTCCTGCTCAGCATTCAAAGGTACCGGCAGATTGGTAGCCTGACGTATACCGAAAGTAGCATCATAACTTACAGAAGGAGCACCTTCCTTCGCCTTCTTCGTAGTTACCAGAATAACGCCACCAGCACCTGACTGGGCTCCATAGATAGCTGCCGAAGCCGCATCCTTCAATACAGTAATAGATTCGATATCGTTCATAGAAGCAATGGGAGCACCCGGTACGCCATCTACCACCCATAACACATTGTCGCCATTCTGTGAACCTTGACCACGAATAACAATAGACGGTGTGGAAGTCGGGTCACCACCGTTTGACTGGACAGTTACACCAGCCAACTGCCCCTGCAACATACTCTCCGTTGAACTGACAGGACGTGTCGTCAATTCCTCAGTATTGTTCAACACGCCTACAGAAGCAGACAAGTCCTGCTTACGGGTATTGGCTCCATATCCAAGTACTACAACTTCATCCAATACCTTGGTATCTTCTTCCAAAACGATAGTCAAATCACCATTTGTCGGGGTAATCTCCTGACTTACATAACCAATGTATGAAACGACCAGTTTCTCATTCTTATTGACATCAATAGTAAATTCACCATCAATGTTAGTAATTGTTCCGCGTGTTGTACCTTTAACAACAATAGATGCACCGATAATGGCATCTCCATTCTTGTCGACAATCCGACCACGGACTGTTTTGTTCTGAGCAACCGAGTAGTTCGAGCTTAAATCAATAGCTCCTTCATCTGTAGTTGCCGACAAAGAGAGGCATACAGATGCAAGTCCCAATAAACTCACAAATCTTTTCTTCATCTTTAATATATATTAGAATGTTAGAATTGGCTTAACGAATGTTGTCATAAGCAAACAATACTTTGCAAATATAAAAAAATGCTTTCATAAAACAAATGTTTCCAAAAGAATAAAACACATCGATATAGTTTATCTTATGGTCAAAATGATGAATTAACCTTCTTCTTGTTACAACAGTATTTCAAGAATCCTTTATTCATACGCAGGTTCTGTCAATCTTCCATGAAATTCGATTCAATCAGCCTCTTTACCAATGTTCGTCCATCGGATGTGCCAGCAAAATCCATCAGTACAATACCGAAACCTTTACAGATTCCTTGAATCTCATGAGCCAGTCCCGGATTAACCTTATCCGAAAAATCTTTTGGACCATCTCCCGGAAAAGCTGTAGCACTCGCAAAACTGATGAACCATTTATCCGAATCCGCCTTTTCATCAGCAGCAGCCATCATATTCTTAAGGGTTGTCGCCATTTTATAAGGTGCCTTTCCAGCATATCTGTGCTGGTATTCATCCTGTAAAGACACAACAGCTTCTTTTCCATTACTTCCACGGAATGTCATCTGACAAGTCACATTGTCTTCCCAACCGTAACAATATACTCCGGGATAATTCTCCATCACTTCATCCCGATGGATAAACAGAATTTTTCCCCGACAATCATCCAACGTAATGTCCTTGCTGAAGTTATCTACAAAATATTTCTGGTATTCAGAAGTACTTATTGATTTTGACAAGAGTTTCTTATACGCATCCTTATTGCCTCCTTCACATTTTACAGAAACAATCAAAGTTTCAGAAGGATGCTTTTTCAAAAAATCCAGAAACAGTGGTAATACATCCTCACTCCAAGTAACGGACTGCCGAGCAGTGCCATGATAAATACGAAGCTTTCCTTCCTCGGCTTTCAGACGTATGTCAAACCCTCTGATACCAATATTAAGTTGTTCCTCCAAAGATATATCCTGTGTCTGCAACAGTTTCCCTCCTTCCAGAGCTCCGCTGTCGTGAGTGGCAGGAATAGAAAGTTTACATATTCTCGTTTCACCATCTACCTCTTTCATCCATTCTTCAGCTCTATCTTCCGAAAAAAGATAAGGTCCGACAATCTCATAATCACCTTCACCATCTGTCCACCGACAAGTAGCCACAGCAAAATCATTTCCCCTTATTCTGGCTATCGCAAACGAACCGTTTCCATCTTCGTCCGGCCAGGCATTATTAACTTGGAAAACAGGATATCCTCTATAATGTTCTATAGATGGTTCATGAGTATGTCCTACAAAAAAACCTACTACATTATATTTATCCAGCAAATCAAACAAAGCTTTACGCTTATCCTCCGGCCACCATTTGATAGCCCATTTGTCAAACCCATAATGTTGGATATAAACTACCGGATTACCACCTGCCGCATAGAAATTCAAGTCCTTTTCAAGCCATATCAGGCTGTTCCCCTTACAATAGTGGTCATCACCAGCATAAGTATGCATCTGTACAAAATGTATATCACCTATATTCCATGAATAAGCCCTACTTTCCGGATCAACATTCAGAATCTCCCCTTTCTCCAGTCTAGCCTGCAAGACAGAATCCATATAGGACAGATTCATTTTGCGTCCTGCCAGATTTTGGGTAGGTTTCTTCGATACAGGATCGATGTCGTGGTTCCCGAATCCCGGGAATACAGGGAATTTGATTTTCTTGTCGTCTTCTGTGCCTGCCTGATGATACCGTTCTTTAAACAGATAATGAGTTTCATCAAGTGCCTTATCAAAAATATCACCTGCAATAGCCACACACTCCAACTTCTTCAGTGTGTCTCCTTCAAAACAGGGAGTTTCTTCAGGCCAGACAAACCGATGTTCCAAGTTATTCAATGCACGTACATGATAATACTGGTCAGATTCCGGTAACAAGTCAAAATGCAAATCAGCTACAACGGCAAAAGTGATATCCCGTTCCGGATGAGAATCGCTATAGAACCTGTCGATAATTCTACCATCCTGAAGACGTATATAACTGGTAAATTCTTTTCTACCTTCATAAAGAGTAATGACACGTGCTCCGGGCTGGAGGTCGATGTAAGTGGTCTTACCTCCAGAAAAGCGTCCATAGCCCAACGAAATGCCTTTATAAGAAGCCACATAATCATTATCATGATCATGTCCGGCAAAGACCCCCATTACATCACCTTGTTCCAGCATTGCTCCAAACATTCCACTATTAATGTCGGCAGGACATTCACTCTCAAGTCTGATACCGGTAAAGGCTCCTTCTCTCCGATTGAATGCCTCTGTATATTCTACCAGAGGAATATGAAAAAAAGCCAAAGCGGGTAATGGTTCTCCTCCGTTGTTGGCTTTATACCGGTTGCTTTGCTCTCTGTACCAGGCTATCTGGTCATAATTAATCCATGCATATCCGCCTACATGGCTCAACAATGAGTTCGAATGTGAATCAATGCAATAAAGAAGAGCTCTTACTGTTTCACCTTGTCTTCCTTTGATTTCCAAAGCCACATCCGCAAGTTCTCCTTCACTATTAGAAAGATTCAGACAGTTTTCAGATGATATAATAAGATCTGTCATTTCCTTATATGACAAATCTTGTTCAGTATCATGATTTCCATTCAACAACAGATATGGAACTCCAGTTGCCTCCAAAGTGGACAAGACTTTTTTCCATCCTTCCGCTGCCGGCTCTCCTGTTACCACATCACCTGTTAATATAATAACATCCGGATTTTCAGACTCAACTGTAGATTTTATTACGTTTATAGCTACCTCTGATTCAGTTTTCATGGGACAGATATGCGTATCTGTGAATTGAACAATTTTAAATGTTCCATTTTCACGAAAATGCAATTCCTGCGCACGTACAGTTAAAACAAGACATAACGCTATCCATGTAATCCATAAGTTTCTCATACTTCAATTATTTTTTGTAAAAACATATTCAAGGTCAAACATACAGCTGTTTTTTAATATATAAAAACAAATATAATATATTTTTTAAAAACTAAGGATGTCAAAATCCAAATTTCTATAAAAAAGAAAGTTTCGAAACAGATATGTAATATTCCCAAATATCCTTATTCCTACAGAATAATCATATTTTCTATCTATAAAAAGGACAAGGAGCCTCAGTTATACTTACCTTTGCATCGTTTTTTAAAAGACAAATATTTATGGATTCACTGAAGATTAACAAAGTACAGATACGTAATCTGATGATTGAGGACTATGACCAACTGGCTCAATCATTTACGCGTGTCTATTCTGATGGGAGTGATGTGTTCTGGACACACAAACAAATCGAAAAACTGATAAAGATCTTCCCCGAAGGACAAATCGTCACAGTAGTAGATGAGAAAATAGTAGGGTGCGCATTGTCCATCATTGTCAACTATGACGATGTAAAGAACGACCATACTTATGCCCAAGTGACTGGTAAAGAAACCTTCAACACCCACAACCCCAAAGGAAATATCCTTTATGGCATTGAAGTATTCATACACCCTCAATACCGTGGGCTGCGTCTGGCACGCCGTATGTATGAATATAGGAAAGAGCTATGTGAAAAATTGAATCTGAAGGCCATCATGTTCGGAGGCCGTATTCCGAACTACCACAAGTACGCAGACTCTATGCGCCCCAAAGAATATATTGACAAAGTACGCCGCAAAGAGATTTTCGACCCCGTACTGACCTTTCAGCTCTCCAACGATTTCCATGTCCGCAAAGTAATGCGCAACTACCTGCCCAACGACGAAGAGTCCAAACATTACGCTTGCCTGCTGCAATGGGACAATATCTATTACCAACCGCCTACACAAGAATATGTCTCTCCAAAAACAACGGTCCGTGTCGGACTGGTGCAATGGCAGATGAGAACATATAAAACTCTGGATGACCTGTTCGAACAAGTGGAATTCTTTGTTGATGCCGTATCCGATTATAAGAGCGATTTTGTACTGTTCCCAGAATACTTCAATGCTCCCCTCATGGCAAACTTCAATAATCAAGGAGAGTCAGAGGCTATCCGCGGACTTGCTACCTATACCCAAGAAATCAAGGAACGCTTCATCAAACTGGCCATCAGTTACAACATCAACATCATTACGGGTAGTATGCCCCTCATCAAAGAAGACGGAAGACTATACAACATCGGATTCCTTTGCCGACGTGACGGTACATACGAAATGTATGAAAAGATACATGTCACTCCCGATGAAATCAAGAGTTGGGGACTGAACGGTGGAAAATCCTTACAGACATTCGAGACAGATTGTGCCAAAATCGGTGTTCTGATATGTTACGATGTAGAATTCCCCGAACTGTCACGTATCATGGCAGACCAAGGAATGCAGATTCTTTTTGTACCTTTCCTTACCGATACCCAAAATGCTTATAGCCGTGTAAAAGTATGCGCCCATGCCCGAGCCATCGAAAACGAATGTTTTGTAGTCATTGCAGGTAGTGTAGGAAATCTGCCACGCGTACACAACATGGATATTCAATATGCCCAATCCGGAGTATTCACTCCTTGCGATTTTGCTTTCCCAACCGATGGAAAACGCGCAGAAGCTACTCCTAATACAGAAATGATTCTTGTTTCAGACGTAGACTTGGATTTGTTGAATGAACTCCATACATACGGTAGTGTACGAAACCTGAAAGACCGCAGAAGCGACTTGTATGAGGTTAAAATGAAGAAAGCCTCACAAGGATAGTCATACACCGGTTATTGGATAGTCCGATACATAGAATCGCCTTATCATTACCCCAAAATGAGGTCTGATAAGGCGATTTTCAAATGCAACCAATTATTGGAACTAATGGAAAGGCACATTTCACGTACTACCCTTTCATTTATCTGACATTCATTGGATTGAAATCAAAGAAATTTGCTTATTTTGCATCAGAGTTTCCAACCAAAGTCAAACCACAATACAACCTAGCCTATGTATCCTAAATTCATTATTACCCAAGACGGCGTACTGAAATTTGGCCACGTTTATCTACACAAAGATTTGCTTGCTTCCGGCGAATTGTGTACCTACGGAGGCGGATTGTGGAAAATCGATGAAAGTCGTGGAGCAATACTGCTTTACGGACGCTCATTCGACTTCGGCACTCCTGAGTTCGACCACGTACAGCGGATAGAATGGGCAGGACTTTCCGGGAAACCGATGCCATTGTTCTATCTACCTCACTGGCCGGAAGAAGATATGCTGATTCCCATTTTCGCAAAGCCTTAATCCAACCAACAATATCCAAAGGTAACTATACTTTGTAACGTAACCAGACAATACCATTCTCCAAACGTTCTACTTCTTCCAACTGAAGCGGAACAGGAATACACCCTTTGTCAGAAATACCGTCAAAAAGTGTAGTTTCTCCTTTACGTCCATCAATACCGGGTGCCAACAACAGGCTGACTTCATCTATCAGGCCAGCCTGTAAAAACCCACCATTGATATGTCCACCGCCCAAAAGAGCCAAACGTTTGACGTGGAAATACTCATAAAGAATCTCCATCGCCTTATTCAAATCAATTGTCTCTTTACCAACGGCAATCCAGGAAATACCTTGTTTATGCAGCATCTCCAGATACTCTTCAGAAGCTTGCTCGCTTACAATACAGATTAAAGGTACATCGTCTATCCGGTTCGAATGCCATTGCAAACGCCCCTGTGTATCGACAGACACCATATACGCATCCGATTCTTCTGCTACATATACAGAGACTTTACCTACCGGTTTGTTCAAACAAGGAACAAAAGGCTCTTTCGCAGCACTGTAATGTTCCATTGTTACACGTCCTTCCAACAAGGAAGGACAATCCAGCTGTTCCAAGGTCGAATAATATTCGTCACCGCTGATTTTCTCTACCATCGCACAGTCTATCCTGCCATCGATGGATGCCACCATGTGGCAAACAATATAAGGTTTCATATCAGAATCAGACAACACTTCATTTCAACCTACTGTATTCTTCGTCTGAAACAGGTTCCAACCATTCATTGGAAGTTTTTTCACCCGGTACTTCAAAAGCCAGATGAGCAAACCAACTGTCTGCCGCAGCTCCATGCCAGTGCTTGACATTAGCCGGAATATGAATGACCGTTCCGGGAAGAATTTCAACAGCAGTTTTTCCCTCTTCCTGATACCAGCCTCTACCAGCTACACCAATAAGCATCTGCCCTCCTCCTTCCGTAGCCCGATGAATATGCCAGTTATTCCGACATCCCGGCTCAAAAGTCACATTCGCTACAGGAACCTGTTCGGTAGAGATAGAAGCCAAATAACTGTTGCCAATAAAATACTGCGCATATGCCGTATTAGGCTCTCCAATCGGGAAAATCATCTCCCGTTGAAAAGCTGCTTTGGCATCCTCACCGTTTACATCGGCCGGCCACACATCCTTAGCCAAGCGGAATGCTGCCCACGCTTTCGGCCATCCGGCATAAAACCCTATCTGAGTCAGAATCTCGGCGATTTCAGTACGGGTAATGCCATTCTGTTTGGCCGACTGCAGATGATAGGTCAACGAACTATCAGTAATACCCTGACTGATAAGCGAAGTAATGGTAACCAGACTACGGTCACGAAGTCCTAGTTTATCGGTACGGCTCCATACTTCACCGAACAGAACATCGTCATTGAGTTCTGCAAACTTAGGAGCAAAATCTCCAAGCTGGTCACGTCCAGCTGTCTGTTTAATTTTTTCCTGTGCCATAATTGTCGTACTATTTATTGTAAACGCAACAAGTGCAATCACAAAAGATTTGATTCTCATAATAATTCCGGCTTTAAATGAATAAACTTCCTTTATTGCAAATTTACTCGGATTGCATACAATGCTCTGTATACCGTTTACAGATATTTATACCCGAATCACGGATATGATATGATGCATGATAAATATTCCGATAAGAAAGCGTATATTTGCCCGAACGATTAATCTTTACGATATGGATGGGCAACTGATAATGCTGGACAGCATAGAAAAATACAACAATCTCTATGGATTTGATACGTTACACCCGATGGTAGCAATCATCGACTTATCGAAAGCTACCGAGTGGCCTACTCATTTCAAAATGAATTATGGTATTTATGCCTTATATCTGAAAGACATCAAATGCGGAGATATCACCTACGGACGCCAGCCTTACGATTATCAGGAAGGGACAATTGTCTGTTTTGCCCCCGGACAGGTAGCCGAAGTAGAAATGGCAAAAGATATCCGTCCGTCGGCTCACGGCCTCCTTTTCCATCCTGATTTCATACGTGGAACGATGCTCGGGCAGGAAATCCGGAAATATTCATTCTTCTCCTATGAGAGTCGTGAAGCTCTGCATGTTTCAGAAGAAGAGCGCCATATAATCATGGACTGTTTCCAGAAAATAGAAGCAGAACTGCGACATGATACCGATAAGCACAGCCGTCGGCTGATTACAGCCAATATCGGACTGTTACTTGATTACTGTATGCGTTTCTACGAACGTCAGTTTACCACCCGTGAAGTATCCAACAAAGATACTGTTGTACGTTTCGAACGTCTCCTCGATGAATATTTCGATACCCAGGCTCCTCAAGAGACAGGGCTTCCGACCGTTAAATATTTTGCAGAGAAGGTTTGCCTTTCTCCGAATTATTTCGGTGATATGATTAGCAGACAGACAGGAAAGACTGTATCAGAATACATTCAGAACAAAGTGATTGACCGGGCTAAGGACCTGTTACTTTCCTCATCAAAATCAATGAGTGAAATAGCTTACAGTTTAGGATTCCAATATCCTCAACATCTAAGTCGGATGTTCAAACGAATAGTAGGCTGTACACCGAATGAATTCCGTACCAATTACCACAATTCATAACTAAGCCGACCGTCTTCCGATTACAGTAATTCCAACCAGGGAATCTCACTTCTGACCAACAGGCAATGGAAAACCGAGTGCTGATACTCCAGTCCGGCAAGACTAAGCAAACAATTTTCAGAAACTGACATTAAAACCGGCCATAACTGTAGCCCGAGGCATGGGATAACCGGCATTTATTTCGTATTTCTGCGCCAACAGATTTTCTCCTCGTGCCCAAATGTCTAACCAACGGACGGCCCGGAAAGAAGCTTTCAGATTCCATAATGCAAAATCTTCCGTCACTACCGGGTCAGTCTGTGTATAAAGTCCGTCAATGTATTGCAAACCAGTAGAAACGTTCCAGCGACCTCTGGCAAAATTCACTCCTGCATAGAGTTTATGTTGGGGAGCCGCAACAACAGGATTCTTCATGTGAAGATAGCTATAGTTACCATCTACTGACCAACAACTATTTATACGGTAGGCCCCCTGCACCTCTATACCTGCATTTCTGATAGCTCCTGTATTCTGATTCAACATACCGCTACCGTTCGGATTGGGTAGCGTCTGGATAAGGTTTTTACCATCTATATAGAATAAATTTACACCGTAAGTCAATTGTCCGTCCATCAACCGTTGAGAAAAAGCCAGTTCATAGCTCCACATCGATTCGGGTTGCAAATCCGGATTCTGTGGTGGGAACATATACATTTCACGAAGAACAGGATAACGGAACCCCTTAGAAGCCGAAGCCTTCAGTTCAACTGTTCCCGGAAGATGAAGAGCCATACCTGCCTGAGGAACCCACTCTGTTCCCACTCGCGAATGATGGTCTACACGAAGTCCGGCATTAAAGGTAAGCCAGGTACTGATATCCTGACGAAAATCAACATAACCGGCATATTCATCTTCGTGCTTGTCTACCAAGTCCGAGGTCGTCCCAGCCTGCTCACCGCTCACATATTCATTCCAGGCTCCCCCGCCATAACGGAACCAGTCCAAGCCGACTGTAATGCGGTTTCCTCTGAAAAATCCAGCACTTTGATAAACAGATATCCCCATCATATTATCAAAAGAGAGAAAACGATAATCTAACGGTTCTTCTCCTTCAGAAGGAGTATAACCATCATTGACCCAATGATTTCCCCAGTTATAGAAAAAGCTTATTGCTCCAGATGTCTTTTCATACTTATTCTCTACCGCAAACGAAGTCATTCCACGGGTGATGCGCTGGTCGCCGTCCAGCAGCCGGGCATTTACCGGACCAGGATAAGAAGCATTGAAATGTGTTATGTTCAAATTACCATGCAAACGCCAACTTTCTGTCACTTCATACCCGAGTTTGGCATAACCACCATACTGTTCGAATTCCATATCAGTACGATGACCGTCCGTACGGTTGTAAGAAGCTGACAAGACACTGGAAAAGCGTCCTTTCCGAATACGGTTTGTAAACTCAGTCTCAAGGGTATTATACGATCCGTAACCGGTATGAAGATGAGTATTTATCCCATCCTCTTCCATCTTACGGGTGACAATATTCACTACACCTCCCATCGCATTCGAGCCATAAAGGACTGAAGCTGGCCCTCTCAATACCTCTACCCGCTCAGCCAGAAATGACTGGTAAGCATCGGCAATCGGATGACCAAAAATACCTGCATACTGTGGATGTCCGTCTATCATGACCATCAAACGTCCGGAACTTCCACTCATTCCCCGAAGCGAAATACTCCCAGCAGCTCCTCCTGACACTCCATATCCCATCACGCCTCGTGCCGTGACAAACAAGCCAGGAACCTGTTCAGTAAGAATTGGAAGTAGAGAGACCTGAAGCGCATGGTTTATCTGGGCGCGGTCCACTACCGAAACAGTCTGCGACAAATGCCGCACATCCGTTTCATTACGGGTTCCAGTTACCACTACCTCTTCTATCTCATTAATTCGATTTGTCTGAAGTGTATCATTCTTCTGTTCCTGGGCCATTCCATCATGAACAGCAAAGACAAGGAACAGGGAAACAGCGCAAAAATCCTTCATCTATATTGTTTTATCGGCTTGAATACAATCAGCAGAAACAACATTTTATCTGTCTGCCATATTTTTTAAGGTTACAAAGTTAATGAATCCAAACAAATGACCATCCTTTTAGCCGACCTTTATTGCTTCCAACCATCCGACCAGCTGTGCTTCAGAAGGACTACCATTCAACAAATCACCTTTTCCCCAATTGATTTCCGGGTAGGTCAGACGAAGATGTCTTTCACAATTGGCAATGCCACTTCCACCCGAAGTTGCAAAAGGTATTACCCTCTTTCCTGCCAGATTACACCCTTCAATAAACGTATTAATAATTGTAGGTGCAATGTACCACCATATAGGGAAACCGACAAATATAACCTCGTAATTTTTCATGTCGGGGAGATTACCGGCAATAGCCGGACGGGAGGACGGATCACGCATCTCAACCGATGTACGACTCATCCGGTTATTCCAATTCAAATCGGCTGCCGTATAAGGCTTTCGGGGTACAATTTCGTACAAATCCGCTCCTGCTGCCACAGCCAGTCTCTCGGCTACCTTTCTGGTTGTACCAGTACAGGAAAAATAAGCCACTAGAACATTCTGAAGATTCATATGATTCCTTCATTAATGATTAATAGAAGATTCAGCTGAAACTTTCTCCAACGATAGAGTCAGAATAATTTCTCCTTTTCCACCCAACAATTCTAACATCTGTTCTCGGGTCGAAATCCCATCCACCTTACCCAATCGGGTGAAATTCCATGAATTCGTATCGTAATAAACAACGAATGAATTCCCTTGATAAAGAATCAAATCACCAGGAGCAGTCGTTGTCTGCACATCGTTCCTCGGTATAGAAAAACCGAGAGAACCAACTTTTTCCATATCTCCGTAATCATCCATACGGATACTGACATCTCCTTTTAACAGCTGTGTTTTCAAAGCCTCTGCCGATGAATTCTCAACCAATGTAGCAGTGAACGAACGGTCGCCCACAGTCAATCTAATCGTTTTGCTTTCCATATACTTATCATTATTTTCGTTTCCTTCAGGATTCTCGGACTGTTCAGGCATTTCAGGGACAAACATGTCTTCCGAGGGACTGCACGCAGCCAACGGAACGAACGTCAGAAACATCAACGGGACAATCAATAATTTTCTCATCATGTATTCCTTTCTTGATTAGTTATATATTTCACAAACGTATGTAATTCCCTTTAAGATTAGCCATCAGACTCTGTACCGAAAAGTTGTATACAAAGATAAGTACATCCGTCTGAACAACCTGTATACCATTTACAGATATTCCTACCCGAATCAACGAACAACAACATAAAGAACATATCTATTTACATCCAGGCTGAAGTGGCCCATAGAAATACGAAGCTGTAGCTCCACCGTCTACCAGGAAATCAGAACCTGTAAT
>URWP01000024.1 GCA_900551645.1 uncultured Bacteroides sp. | reverse complement strand
CCTGAGCGAACTTCCACTAGAAGGAAACGGAAACGTTACCGTAACAGATAAAGCCAGCGGAAAGGTTATTTACCGGACTTCGTTCTCCAGCCTCTTCCAGGAATGGATTAGCGAATCAGAGGCTTTCCATACCCGTCGCGGATTCGAAAACTCATTTCTGATTCCATATCCCAAACAACCGGTCACCGTTACAGTAGAGTTGCAGGACAAATTCCGCAAGACTTCTGCCAGCATGAGCCACGAAGTACGTCCGGACGATATCCTGATACACCAGAAAGGAACCAGCCGCATCACCCCACACCGCTATCTGCTACAGAGCGGAACGGTAGAAAACTGTATCGACGTAGCTATCATGGCCGAAGGATATACTGCCCAGGAAATGGACCTCTTCTATCAGGATGCGGAAAAAGCCTGCCAGGCCATTTTTAGCCATGAACCTTTCAAACATCTGAAAGACCGGTTCAACATTTTAGCCGTAGCGAGCGAATCACTGGATAGCGGTGTCAGCATCCCTCGCCAGCAAGAATGGAAATCGACGGCAGTCAGTTCACACTTCGACACCTTCTATTCCGACCGCTACCTCACTACCCGAAGTGTGAAGGCTATCCACAACTGGCTGGCCGGCATTCCATACGAACATATCATTATCCTGGCCAATACCGATACTTACGGCGGAGGAGGTATCTACAATTCGTACACTCTGACTACCGCCCATCACCCGATGTTCGAACCGGTAGTAGTTCATGAGTTCGGACACAGCTTCGGAGGATTAGCCGACGAATATGCTTACGGCGATCCGGAAAGTCCCTTCTACCCGAAGACCGTCGAACCATGGGAACAAAACATTACAACACTGGTTCACTTTGAAGATAAATGGAAAGACCTGGTTCCCGAAGGGACACCGATACCTACTCCGGCAGAAACCAACCCACAAACTCTTTATACGAAGGTAGGGGTATACGAAGGAGCAGGCTACACTACCAAAGGAGTATACCGTCCTACAACCGAATGCCGGATGAAAATTAACGAGGCACCTCAATTCTGTCCGGTCTGCCAGCGTGCTTTGGAAGAACTCATCCGTTTCTACACCGATAAATAACCGACAATTATGATACAGTTTATCCCCATCCGAACAAACCACACAAGTTATCCTTTCGTAGAACAGCTCATGCTGGATTCGTTCCCCCTTACCGAACGGAGAACCGAAAAAGACCAACGTGAAGTCACCGATAACGAACCGCGTTTCAAATGCATGCTGATTACAGACGGAACTCTGGAGATAGGCCTTATCACACTCTGGCAATTCCCGGATTTCACGTACATAGAACACTTGGCCACCTCTCCCTCGGTTAGAAATCAAGGTTACGGCAAACAAATCATGCACAAACTGAGAGAAACCGTGCCTGGTCTGCTTTTACTGGAAGTAGAACTCCCTGAAGAAGAGCTGAGTCGCCGGCGCATCGGATTTTACGAACGGTGCGGATTCACCTTACATCCGTATGAATATCTCCAACCTCCCTATCACGCCGAAGGAGAACCTTTTCCGCTCCGTATCATGACAAGCGGAACAAATTCTTTCACACAAGAAGATTTCCAGAAATGCCGGGAACTTATCTACAGGCATGTGTATAAATACATTCCATAAATATACATAAGCCACAAGAGGTTGAATTCAAAATAAAAATGAAGTACGCCACAAAGTCTTTTATCCAAACTTTGGGACGCACTTCATTTTCTATATAAAACAGTTGATGCTATAAAAAAGCCACCTCCGTATCACACGGACATGGCCCCAGAGAAAGAGAGTTCTCAATGCTAGATATATACAACACGTCTAAAGTCAAGCAATATCTTCCAAGTAATATACGGAACTAACCTCACCGAAAAAATCCTCTGCTACATCTGCCAGATTATCGAGTGCTTCCTCCTCGGTTTCTCCATACGCACAACACTGATGATAATCCAACAGATAAGCATAATAAGTTCCATCCGGTGTACATTCCACTACATAGTTACAGTTATCAAACGGTTCCATAATGTGTTCCTCCTTGTTTTTTAAGACACCACAAAGTTCAACATCACAAATTACAAAACGGAGTACTACACATTACGATTCGATGACTTTATTCCGGGTTCTTCTTACTGATTTTCCATTCAATCAAGAAGGATACCAGCAATCCCACTCCTCCTCCAAGCAATACACAAGCTCCATAAATCAAGGAAGCAATCCGATAAGCATTCATATAATCAGGGTACGCATTAGAGGTTCCCAAACTAATAAAGAACCCACCTAAAAGCCCTAACCCCAATCCAAGCATCAGACATCCGAAACGCAAGGATGAAAAAGTAAAGGTAGAAAGAGGGAGAGCAGGACGCTTAGTTCCTCCTTTCATCAACTCTTCACTGGAAAGTTTTTCTATCAGCATCATTCGTTCTTTCTTGCCGACAAACAACTCAAACAACTTATAAACTACTCCAAATATAATTGCCACATTGGCAACAATCATCAATTCTTCCATATTTTTACTGTTTTAAATTTAAAAAATTAGTTTCTTTGTCCTTTAGATGCAAGGTTACTTAAAAGGTTACAGCCAAATAAGCAAAAAATTTTTTCTGATACTAATGTAACCTTTCGGACAATTGCTCGTCTAAAGAGCAAATGAGGACAGAAGAACAACATAAAATAGAACACATACTGGCCGGAAAGACGGAAGAATTCGCCTACTTTCTGGACACATACGGGCAACAGGTATTCACCCTGATTGTCCGTATGGTAGATTCGGAAAGTGACGCCGAAGAGCTGACTCAAGACACTTTTCTGAAAGCCTTCCAACATCTGTCTTCGTTCAACGGAAAAAGCCAGTTCTCTACGTGGATATACCGTATAGCTTACAACACGGCTCTGACAGCTCTCCGGAAAAAAAACATCGAACTGACTGCCGACGAGAAACTGTGGAATACAATTTCGGACACAGAGACCGACGATTTACTGGATGACACTTCTGAGAATCAGATTGAAAAGCTCAGAGAGGCACTGGACCGACTCCCGGCCGATGAAAGAGCTTTGATTACATTCTTCTACGAAGAAGAGAAAAATATCAGTGAAATAGCCGTCATCACCGGACAGACGGAAGGAAATGTAAAAGTTAAACTATACAGACTGCGCAAGAAACTGGCAGCCTGGATGCAAGAGGAGGATTAAAGTTATGACAGAAAAAGATAAAGGACTGAAAGAAGCCATCCGGAAACAGCCTACTTACCGGATTCCGACAAACTTTACCTACCGGATGATGCAGCAAATCAATGAAGAAATCTACCGGAAGGAAAAACAACAGGAAAAACGGTTGTTCATCCTGATGGTTATTCTGTGTGTGCTGATGATAGGTGGCTTGTGTGCCTGGCTCATCTGGCTGTTCAAACCGGACTTCCAGCATATCCGTGAGAACCTGTCGTTGCAGTTTTCTGAACTCCGGAACCTGACTTTCTACCTGCCCATGATAATGGCTCTTCCTTTATTGGCCTGGTTCAATCATTGGCTTAGAAAAAAATTCCGGTTCTTGGATAATTCATCATCCAACCTATAAAATTCAAGAAAGGCCATATCCAGCTTTATACCGGATACGGCCTTTTTCTATTCATTATTCTAACAGACAGAATCAATTACGATAGCTGGCCAATTCATCAGCCTGAAACTTGCGGATGAAATTGAAATGCTTTTCTACTTCAGATTCTGCATAATTCACATACACATTCAATGACTTACCAAACATTTCAGGAGCCTTTGTAGCATCCTGCAAAAGCAGGTGACTCATGACACAAACAGCAGCCATCTCGTACAAACGGCGAGATACCAAATCCAGCAATTCCTGATTCTGAGCATCCTTCACCGCATTGGTACATGCCTCCAGCTTACGAGTCATGTCCTTGATACGACTCATATAGCCTTCATATTCAGGAGCACAAGGAACCAGTTCGAATTCATGCAGCGTAGCCGCATACGAACCGTTGGTTACATAGCGGATAGCAGCCACAGTCTGTAACTGAGTGGTACCTTCATAAATACTGGTAATACGAGCATCACGGTAAATACGCTGGCAGGCATATTCCATCATAAAACCGGAACCGCCGTGAATCTGAATACAGTCGTAAGCATTTTGGTTGGCATATTCCGAATTCATGCCTTTAGCCAGCGGAGTGAAGCTGTCGGCCAGTTTCGCATAGCGTTTCTGTTCCTGACGTTCTTCCGGAGTCAGCTTACGTTCACGGGCAATATCATCCAAAGCCTTGTAAATATCTACATAACGGGAAGTCTGATAAAGCAAAGCACGGCCGGCATCCAATTTTGCCTTAATGGTAGCCAACATATCGTATACGGCCGGGAATTCGATAATAGCCTTACCGAACTGTTTACGTTCCTTGGCATATGCCAAAGCTTCATTGTAGGCAGCCTGACTCAAACCGACTGACTGGGCAGCGATACCCAGACGGGCACCGTTCATCAATGCCATAACATATTTAATCAGACCCAGCTTGCGTTCACCACAAAGTTCAGCCTTGGCATTCTTGTAAACCAATTCACAGGTAGGAGAACCGTGAATACCCAGTTTATTTTCGATACGACGTACATCTACACCACCATCGTTCTTATCGTAAATAAACATAGACAAGCCACGGCCATCGTGTGTACCTTCTTCCGAACGGGCCAATACGAGGTGAAGATTAGCATCACCGTTAGTTATGAAACGTTTCACACCGTTCAGACGCCAACAGTTATTGGCCTCATCGTAAGTAGCCTTCAGCATTACGCTCTGAAGATCAGAACCGGCATCCGGCTCAGTCAAGTCCATTGACATAGTCTCTCCGGCACAGATACGCGGAATGAAGCGACTGTGCTGATCCTCGTTACCGAATTCATACAAAGTTTCGATACAATCCTGCAATGACCAGATATTTCCGAAACCAGCATCTGCCTGAGCCACGATTTCAGCACACATGGTGTACGGCGTAATCGGAAAGTTCAAACCACCGAAACGACGCGGCATGGTCATACCGTTCAAACCGGCCTTTACCATGGCATCCAGATTAGCCTTTGTTCCCGAAGCATATTCTACACGGCCGTTGGCACAGTGAGGACCTTCTTCGTCAACACCTTCTGCATTGGCAGCAATAATCTCACCAGTAATCTCACCGGTAATTTCCAATACTTTATCGTAAGAGTCGATAGCATCGGTATAATCCTGCGGCGCATAATCGTACTCGTCTTTATCTCTGTAATCGCGTTCTTTCAATTGACAGATACGCTCCATCATCGGATTGTTCAAGTGAAACTTGAGCTCCGGATGTTCTGTATAAAAGTTTGCCATAATCTTTACTTGCTGTTCTTTTTGTAGTACTTAATCATTTTCGGAATGACCTCTTCCACGGTGCCGTTGATAACGTAATCGGCAATAGTATTAATAGGTGCGTTCGGGTCATTGTTGACAGAAATAATGATACCTGCATCCTGCATACCGGCAATGTGCTGAATCTGCCCGGAGATACCGCAAGCGATATACAGTTTCGGATGAACAGTCACACCGGTCTGACCAATCTGACGGTCATGATCGCAATAACCGGCATCAACAGCAGCACGACTGGCACCCACTTCAGCATGAAGTTCTTTAGCCAGTTCGAACAACATATCGAAACCTTCCTTGCTACCCATACCGTAACCTCCGGCTACTACGATAGGAGCACCCTTCAGATTATGTTTAGCCTTTTCTACATGACGGTCAATCACTTTCACTATATAATCCGTTTCCGGAACATACTTCGCTACATCGTGTGAAATAACCTCACCCTGATAATCTTCTGCCACGATTTCTTTCTTCATCACACCCTCACGGACAGTCGCCATCTGTGGACGATGTTCCGGATTCACAATGGTAGCCACGATGTTACCGCCAAAAGCCGGACGAATCTGATACAACAGGTTTTCGTAAGTGATACCGTTTTTCTTGTCTTCATGATTGCCGATTTCCAACTGTGTACAGTCGGCAGTGAGCCCACTTGTCAAAGCAGAAGACACACGCGGCCCCAGGTCACGACCGATAACGGTAGCACCCATCAAACAAATCTGCGGTTTTTCTTCCTTGAACAGATTTACAAGAATAGAGGTATGCGGAAGAGAAGTATAAGGAAACAGCCCCGGAGCATCAAATACATGTACTCTGTCTACTCCATATGGCAACACTTGTTTTTCTACACCGGTCAGGTCGCTACCTGCACAAATGGCTTCCAACTGGCATCCCAGTTCATTGGCTAACTTACGACCTTTGGTTAAAAGTTCGAGACTGACATCGGCAACGTGATTGCCTTCCATCTCACAATATACAAATACGTTATTCATAGTCTTTATCCGATAGTATGGTTAGCCAACAGTTCAACAATTAAGTTCTCTACATCTGCATCACTTCCTGAAATGGTCTTACTTTCCTTTGCCTGGAAAATGATGTTCTCAATCTTCTTTACTTTGGTAGGTGAACCAGACAGACCGCACTGTTTGGTATCGCCGTTCACATCGGCCACACTCCATTCTACAATATTCAGATACGGACGTTTTTCGTACAATTCAGCATAAGCCAGTTCAGCACCTTCTTTAGTCAAGGCCGCCTTTTCCTGTGCTCCCAATGCACGTTTGTATTTCTGTACCAGTTTTGCGTTACGGGGACGGCAGGGAGCAGCACTTCCATTGACAGTAAGTACCATCGGCAACGGCCCTTCTACAGTTTCCACACCACCATCAATATGACGTTTCACACGGATACGTCCATCCTTCACTTCTTCTATTTCTTCTACGTAAGTAATCTGGGGCAATCCAAGCTTTTCGGCCACCTGCGGTCCCACTTGAGCAGTATCACCATCGATAGCCTGACGACCACCAACAATCAGATCGTATTCGCCTATCTTACGGATAGCCGTAGCCAACGCATACGATGTAGCCAAAGTATCAGCACCGGCAAAAGCACGGTCAGTCAACAGATAACCGTTATCTGCACCTCTGTAAAGTCCTTCACGAATAATTTCAGCTGCACGACCTGGTCCCATTGTCAGAATGGTGACAGTAGAGCCTGGATGTGTGTCTTTCAGTCTGAGTGCCTGTTCTAAGGCGTTCAAGTCTTCCGGATTAAAAATAGCCGGAAGCGCTGCACGGTTAATGGTACCGTCAGCATTCATGGCATCCTTCCCTACATTACGCGTATCGGGAACTTGTTTTGCCAAAACTACGATTTTCAAACTCATTAGATTATTTTTTTGGTATTAGTAATTTATTGTTGGCAAATTTAATGAAACCATTTGTTATGCAAAACGATAAAACAAAAAAGTTTCAAAACGGAAAAAGCTAATTCTATTCAACCAACGCAGAAACAGCCTCGTACAAATCGATATAAGAAGCTATCGGACTGTCTGTAAAAAGATAACGAACAAAGCATTCTGCATCAGAGATATAAACCAACGGAATTCCTTCTTCTGAAAACAAGCCATATACCTTTCTATCCCACTGAGCCGAATAAGGAAGTGTCAATCCATGCTGTTGCCAGTATACAGCGACATCATCTGCCGATTCCTCACGACTGATACAAGCTATCTTCACACGATTATCCCCCTGAAAATGTTCATATAAATCCTGAATTACAGGTAACTCTTGTTGACAGTCCGGACATTCCGTGTGGAAAAATACAAGTACGGAAACTCTACCCGCCAACGAATGACGGCTGAGTATCGTACCGTCACTCAATTCGACGGTAAAATCCGGTAACCTATCTCCCGGCTGTACATACCGAATGCTCTCCCCTACATTCTCACGGATACAAGAGATACATCCCAACCACATCAGCAGAACAAATCCCAATCGACTCATTATATCTGTTCCTTAAGCATCCTCAAATAAACATATTGTACACCCGGCTTGATTGAACCTTCTTCGAAAAACCGTTGCTTCACCCGATAACTTTTCAATGTTTTCCGGATATACGATTCTACTACTACCGAAGGAGCTTTCATATACTCCAATACCTTAACAGTTCCATCTGGAAGAATATTTACCTTGGCTTTTACATTCTGAACAATTTTCCCTTGAGCTGAATTTCCGCGCAAATCAAAATCAATCCATAAAATTACTGTAGCCTGAGGAACAGTATCCGGTTTCACTTCGGTTATCTGTTCTTCATTGATTGCTTCATCTTTCTTTGTAGACTCTGAAATACAAGCCTCAAACATAAACAGAACACTTATCAATAGAAAAAAATATTTTTTCATCATTGGCCAACAATTTATATCGAATAGTCAAAGATAGCAAATTTTCGTATCTTTGCCCAGACAAGTAAATAGAATATGGAACAAATCAATCAAAGTATTACCCATTTGTTATTGAATATGGGCATCGACAAAGAAAACATCGACTGGAGGTCACAGATTCTTCTAGTACTCGGTATTCTCTTGATTTCGTATATCATAACAAAATTATTCAAACATCTGATAATCCCAGTTGTACAAAGGATCACAGCAAAGACCAGGGCTACGTGGGACGATTATATCTTCAATGAAAAGATGATGAACAGTTTCTGTCGACTGATTCCCCCTCTGGTATATTACATTCTGCTCCCTTTCGTATTCAAAAATGTTCCTTTGCTGCTGGATATGCTGCTGAAAGCCTGTTTAATTTATCTGGTAATATCTACCGTACGACTTGTAGGAGCCTTTCTGAATTCACTCTATGAAATCTCTAACGAACACGAAGCATTGAAGAATCGTCCCCTGAAAGGTATCTATCAGATGATAAACCTGATTTCCATAGGAGTGGGAATCATTCTCATCATCAGCATCTTGATAGATAAGGACGCTACTACAATACTAGCTGGTCTGGGAGCTTCTGCTGCAGTATTGATGTTAATATTCAAAGACAGTATTCTAGGGCTGGTAGCCGGTGTACAACTTTCAGCCAATGACATGCTACGACCAGGTGACTGGATAACTATGACCAAATATGGAGCCGACGGTTACGTCATCGAGGTTTCACTGACCATTGTTAAAGTACAAAACTTCGACAAGACCATCACAACCATTCCTCCATATATCTTGGTTAGTGATTCTTTCCAAAACTGGCGGGGCATGCGCGAAAGCGGAGGAAGACGTATCAAACGTTCACTTTACATCGACATGACAACCATACGTTTCTGTACAGAAGAAGAAAAACAAACATACATCCAAAAAGGATGGATAACAGAAGAAGAAGTAAATAAAAAAGAAAAGCCGGTCAATCTGTACATCTTTCGTCGATATGCCCAAAAATATATCGAACAACATCCTGATATCAACCATAACATGACTCAAATGATACGGCAAATGGCACCAACCACCGAAGGGCTTCCACTGGAAATTTATTGTTTTACCAATACCCCCGACTGGATACCTTACGAAAACATCCAAGGTGCAGTATTTGACCACCTGATAGCAGTCATGCCAGCATTCGGTTTACGTATCTTCCAACGTCCTGCCGGTACCGACATTCATTCCAAACAACTTATCAACTGACTATAAACGATATTATCATGGAAAAAGGACTTAATTACACCAGTAAAACCATCGTGAACAAAAACAATACAGCTATCGCCATGGGGTCGGGCGACCTAGAAGTATTCGCCACTCCCGCTTTGATTGCATTAATGGAAAATGCTGCTAAACAAGCTGTAGAATCCTTGCTACCAAACGGTTCCACAACTGTAGGAGCATTTATTCAGACCTCCCATCTTAAACCTTCAGCATTAGGAGAAGAAATAACAGCTACTGCCGTATTGGAAAAAGTGGAAGACAGAAAACTGACATTCAACCTGAAAGCAACCGATAGTCAAGGCATTGTAGGTGAAGGAATACACATCCGATATATCGTGGATATTTGTCGCTTTATGAGCAAACTGAAATGAGAAAGAAAAAATATAAAATTATATAACAAGAATGGAGTATCGACTTGATACTCCATTCTTGTTATTAATCAGACTTCTATATAACAGTCAAAGCTATTATCTGAATGAATAGAATCAGAAAAACCATAGCTATCGGGTATACAGTAGCATAAGCCACACCTGGAATATTACTATCTGTCATCGAATCGGCAGCAGCCAATCCCGGGGTACTAGTCATGCCTCCAGTAATTGTACCCAACATATCCAATGTGCTAATCTTAAAAACAAACTTTCCGACTATTGCTGCAAGTAACATAGGAACCAATGTAATCAATGCTCCTACACCAAACAACAGGAAACCACTCTCCTGAAAAGTTGACACCAAGGTTTTTCCCGCAGAAGTTCCGACTTCAGCCAAAAACAGCAATAATCCTAACTGACGGAGCAATTGATTAGCAGGTCCTGACATTGACCACAAAATAGGACCTGTCTTACCAACAGCACTCAATATCAATGCCATCATCAATACACCACCGGTCAATCCCGGAGAAAAAGACATACCACTTCCAAAAGAGATATTCAGCTTTCCAAACAATACTCCCAGCACAATACCCATAGCAATAGGGAAGAAATCGGTATCTGATAAGCGTTTGGCATCATTCCCTAACAAACGGGCAACAGCCTTTATACCCTCTTTTTCACCTACTACCATCAATTTATCACCGAATTTCAATGCCAAATCAGGTGATGGAGCAATATCGATACCACTTCGACGGACACGCGTTACCGTACATCCGAAGTTTTTCTGAAGGTTCAATTCTCCCAACTGCTTATTTATCATCTCTTTTTTAGTCAGCAATAAAGATTCTATACCTTGTGATAAATCAAAAGGAAGTTCTCCTTCTACCCGATCGCCTATTAGCGAACCGAATTTTTTCAGCGAATCTTCACTACCTACTACCTGCACAAAATCACCTTCTGATAACATTGTATGTGCTTTTGGTATGATAATTTCTCCTTCATGTTTCAAACGAGAAATAACAGCACCTGTCATTCCACGTAGATTTAATTGCTGCAATGTCCGATGGCACATTGAAACATTTGTTACCTTAAACATGGCACTTGCCAATTCTGGGAATTGACTTCTACGCTCTTTTTCCAACCGACGTGCTTCTTCATTCAAATCTACACGCAACAGTTTTGGCAATAATTTGACAAATAAAATAACTCCAATAACTCCAAAAGGATAAGCAATACCGTAGGCAATAGATGCCAATGGAGAGTTAGTACTATCAATAGCAACAGCCAATCCTGGTGTACTAGTCAATGCACCTGCAATCAGTCCAACCAGACTAGGCGTATCAATTCCAAACATGTATTTCATACCGACTCCTGTCAGACAAGCAGAAGCTACTATCAGCAAAGTAATCAGAATCAATGTTTTACCTTTACTACGAAAAGAATGGAAAAAACCCGGACCCGCTTGAATACCAATAGTAAAAATAAACAAAACCAACCCAAAATTACCCAATTCTTTCGGGATAGTCACCCCCCAATGCCCAAAAGCTAAAGCAATAAAAATAACGGCCGATACATCGAGAGACAATCCCATCACCTTGATACGCCCTAACATGAATCCTAGAGCCACAATCAAGAAAACAGAAAAATAAGACGATTGTAATAAGTCGAATAACATAAAATGTAATGATGATAAAGATTATAGAAAAAAGGTTATAGAACTCGGAGTCAAAGATAAGAAAAACCCTCGAATTCTACAACCTTATCTATCAGATTACATGTAACATATTACTGATTTTCGTAAACACCTCTAGAAATATGTTTAATGCAGTTCTTCGATGTAACGATATAGTTCTGCATAAAAGGCATGACGGGTTAAGGTAGAAACATCCCCCAAAATAATGAGCTTCATGCGAGCACGAGTAATAGCCACATTCATTCGCCTTAAATCATTCAGAAAACCGATTTGTCCCTCTTCATTAGCTCTCACCAAACTAATCAGAATCACATCCCGTTCCTGACCCTGAAAGCCATCTACAGTATTAATCGTGATAGCAAAACGGTAAGGTTTAAAGAAATTATCTTTCCGTATAAGTTGGCGCAAGTACTGCACTTGTGCCTTATAAGGTGAAATCAATCCCACATCGATTTTTTCTTTCAGGAAACGCTCTTTTCCAATCTTCAAAATATAGCTTTTTAACTGGGCTATTGACAATTCTGCTTCCGGTTTGTTGATACGACCATAATTCTCGCCCACAAACTCTTCATTGCAATCCATACCTTCAGTATTTATCCATTCTATCGGAGTATCAAAATCCAGAATACTCCGATACTTAACTTCAGGAGCCGACTCCAGCATACCTCCATAAAACCAAGCGGAAGAGAAACGCATGATTTCATCGTTCATCCGATACTGTACCTTCAACAACGAAACAGTTTCCGGACGGTTCTTTACAATAGCCTGCATCAATGTATATCCTAATCCGGCACGTAAGGCTTGCGGATCTTTCACCGTAGGAGGTAACTGGCAATGGTCTCCTGCCAGAATCACCCTATCAGCTTTCCGGATAGCTATCCAACAAGCAGCCTCCAACGCTTGGGCGGCCTCATCGATAAATACAGTTCCGAATTTCTGTCCGGTCAAAATACGGTTAGCACTTCCAACCAGTGTACAAGCTATTACCCGAGCCTCACTGAACAAAGCTTCATTGATTCGGATTTCCAATTCGGTAGCCCGATCCTTTAACGAATTGATTTTAGTTCGAACCTGCTCACGGTCTGAGCTTTTCCGAATACGACCGTAAAGTTCACGGATAGCTTTACGGATACTCCACAACTGCGTATAATCCGGATGCGATTCAAAACGGCGTTCATAAGTAAAAGATAACATCTTATCATTTACTCGACTCGGATTACCGATACGCAAGACACTGACACCACGGTCTACCAGTTTTTCACTAATCCAATCGACCGCCATGTTGCTCTGGGCACAAACCAAAACCTGATTCTCCCGATGCAAGGTTTCATAAATAGCTTCCACCAATGTAGTTGTCTTACCTGTTCCGGGAGGACCATGTACGATAGCCACATCCTTAGCATGAAGCACTTTATTGACGGCTTCCTCTTGTGTCCTGTTCAACCATGGGAAACGGACTGGCAGAAAAGAGAAGGTAGAAGCCAGTTGCGTACCATGAAAAATATCCCGTAATTCTGCCAACCGGTTATTCTTTGCTGTCATAACCTGTTTCAAGGCTTCGAACATCAATCGGTAGCTGGTCTCATCAAAATAAAGTTGCACCCCCAATAACTCACTACGTTGCAACATCAGCAACGCATCTACATTAGGTAGAATCACCACCATCCGATCCTCATCTACATAATTTACCGTAGCCACAAAATTCAGGTAATTCAATTTACCGGAAAACTCCTGCGTAAAGAAACATACCGGACGGCCGTATTCAAACAAGTGTTCAATCTCTTTGTCTTCCTGACGTTCCACTTCTACGACCAATTGATTCAAGGCATTGTAATAACTTCGTCCTAAATTGACAGGATACCAGCACATTCCACGTTTGACTTTCCGGCCAATACCCATCAGTTCCGTCTGTTGCCGGAATTGTTCTTTTTCATAGGCATACTCCATCTGCAGCAATTCATACTGATGCTGCAACCATAATATTGGTGACTTGATACCTTGCAGATTATTTTCTTTCATCTTTTATTCCTTTATCAGAGGATATCTCTAATTGGTTCCGTTCGGCCAGTACCTGAGCTCGGGACTTGCTTTGTGTCACCACATAGACACCGATAAAAATCATTATGGCTGCAAGCGCCTTTACCCAACCAAAAGTAGCCAACCCCATAAAGACAGCCACACTGGAACCTACTACAGGTTGTACATAATTATACATACTGACAACTGTAGGGCGTAGTGTCTTCTGCCCGACAATCATCATCAAATAGGCTACAAACGTACCGAAGAAAACTACAAATCCTACTTCCAACCAGACACTTGAAGTAAATGAAGAAAAATCAGTTGCTGTAAAATCCCGATATGAAAACGGTATGAAACAGATAGCCGCATAAGTAAACATCCATTTCATCAAAGTAAAGACATTGTATCTGGCAATCAACTTCTTGAAAATGGTCAAGTAACAGGCGAAACTCAACTGGGCGGCCACACAAAGCACATCTCCCCCAATGCTTCCTCCTTCCTGTACGTTACCGACATTACTGATAATCAACACCAATGCACCGATAGAACCTAAAAAAATGCCGATAACCTTCATCGAGGTAACCGGCTCCTTCAGGAACAAAGCGGCCAGTACCATGGTAATAATCGGCATAGTAGTGGTCATGATAGAAGCATCAACCGGTGAAGTCAAAGACAATCCGAATGTGAAACAGCCTTGATTACAGACAATTCCCAATAACGAAGCAAAAAACAGCAGTTGCAAATCCCGGGATGATACCTTCTCTTTAGGAGCAAACACTGAAGCTATCCAAAAACAGACAGCTCCTCCTATCATACGCATATTGGCCAACAGCAGTCCGGTTATCCCGGCCTCCATGGCCGCCTTTCCAATCGGTGACATCAGTCCCCACATACTGGCAGCAGCCAGTAAGGAAAGGTGTCCTTTAGCAATTCTTATATCCATTATTCCTTTTACCTTATTTTATGTTACAAAGGTACAAGGTTTTTCAAAAAAACCGGTGAGGGCTTTGATTTATTCCTTGAGAATACCTAAATTTGTTAGTGTTCTACCGACAAAAACTGATACCGTCATGAAGAAACAAGCAGACTATATCAAGCGCATTGAAATAAAGAGTCTTTGGGGAAGACGCAAGAACATTTCGTGGGAACTACGCCCAGATGTAAACATTCTGAGTGGAATCAACGGAATCGGGAAAAGTACCATTCTGAACAACTCCGTACACATGTTGGATATACTGGAAGGAAAAGCTTTGACCAACCACAGCCAACCGGGAGTTTCTTTCGTATTCTCACCCGAAGACGCAACTTTCGTTCATTTCGATGTTATCCGCAGCTTTGACCGCCCACTCATTGATGCTGGTCTTCTGGAGAAAATCGGCAACCAAAATGTCAAGAGTGAACTTGACTGGCAATTATATCAATTACAACGACGTTATCTGGATTATCAGGTAAACATAGGCAACCGTATCATTGAACTACTGACAAGTGGCATACCGGACGGACAAACCAAAGCTGCTGAAGTATCTTATCCAAAAACTAAATTTCAAAATCTGATAGACCAACTGTTCAGTGAGACAGGTAAAAAAATCATCCGAAAAAGTAACGAAATACAGTTTGAACAAGATGGCGACATCCTTTCACCATACCAGCTTTCTTCCGGAGAAAAACAAATGCTCGTCATTCTGCTGACCGTATTGGTTCAAGATAACCAGAACTATACTTTATTCATGGATGAACCGGAAATTTCACTCCATGTAGAGTGGCAGCAACAACTCATCTCATTAATTAGGAGTCTGAACCCGAATGTGCAGATTATTTTAACTACCCATTCGCCGGCTGTCATCATGAACGGATGGCTGGATGCTGTGACCGAAGTAAGTGATATTACAACCTGATAAACCTTTATAACCATGGGAAAAAGACTGACTGAAAACCTTTCTTCCCTTTATATAGGGGCAGCCAATAGCCTGAAACCCAAGCGTGCAAGGAGAAAAATCGTGGCCTATGTAGAAAGTTACGATGACATTTCTTTCTGGCGCTCACTATTGGCCGATTATGAAGACAATACCCGTTATTTTGAGGTAATGCTACCTTCGCAAAGTTCATTGGCTAAAGGAAAGAAAACCGTACTGATGAACCAATTGGGAAATCAGTTGGGAGAAAATATGATAGCTTGTGTAGATAGTGACTACGACTATCTGTTACAAGGACGTACCCAAACTTCCCGTTATATCATCAATTGCGCATATGTACTACAGACTTATGCATATGCTATCGAAAATTACCATTGCTATGCCGAGGGCCTGCATGAAGTATGTGTCACGGCAACCTTGAACGACCACATGCTGATAGATTTTCCGGCGTTCATGAAACTCTATTCGCAGATTGCATATCCCCTCTTTATCTGGTCGGTATGGTTCTATCGCCGGCATAACCTTTCAGAATTTTCGTTACTCGATTTCTGTTCATATGTCAAATTAGACCAAGTCAGCACACGTCACCCAGAAAAAAGCCTGGAAGCCATGGCTAAAAAGGTCAACCGGAAACTGAAAGATCTGGAACATAAACATCCGGAAGGAATTGAAGAGATAGAAGCGATGAAAAAGGAACTGAAAGAATTGGGAGTCTATCCGGATAATACCTACATGTTCATCCAGGGACATCACATCATGGACAATGTAGTCATGCGATTGCTTATTCCAGTATGTACAGTCCTGCGAAGAGAAAGGGAAGAACAGATTCACCAACTGGCTCTTCATGACATGCAGCTACAGAATGAACTGACCAGTTACCAACGCAGTCAGTTAGGTGTAGAAACTGTTATACACAAAAACACGAACTACAAGAATTCACCGTTATACAAAAAAATACAAAAAGATGTGGAGAATTTTCTGAAAATTATCCGGTAACGAAACACACATTCTCCACTTCTTTAAATTATAGAAGCTTCTTTCCCTCAGTCGGGTTTGACTGAAAGAAAGAAGCTTTGTATTTACATCAATCCGGAAACATTCATGTCTTCCCGTTTGCGATAACCAGAACTGGTAAGACGGGCAATCAACTCTCCGGCTTCATCACGGACAGACACTTCCACATAAGGAATCTTCTCATGATTGGAAACCTCTACTGCTTCGGCATATACATAGCCAGTCTTAACCGCCCGCAGATAAGTAATCATAGCGTTCAGTGAAAGAGTGAGCTTCAGATGGCTGTCCACAGCAGCCGCAAAAGCAAGATCCGCCAATGTAAAGATGGCTCCACCATGACATACACCACCCGCATTCAGTTGTTTTTCAGTCACTTTCATACGCAATTTGGCATAACCCGAACAGATTGTCACCACTTCGATGCCCATACTCGTGGCGAAATCGTCCTCAATCATCATTTTCAGTGTCTTCATCTCGTTCTCTCTCAAGTATATTCTTAATGTATTGTAACCATGGTAGCCCCGAAACCATATTCACGGAACGAAGCATCCTGACTTTGATAATTCTTATATTTACGTTTCAATTCATCCAGAATGGCGCGACGAAGCACCCCATCTCCTTTTCCATGAATAAATACGATTTTCTGTCCTTTCTTATTCTTATACTCTTCCAATGTCTGGCGGAATACATCCAGTTGATAATTCAACATTTCTGCATTTCCCATTCCAGTCGTATCATCCAGCAGTTCATGTATGTGGAGGTCTACTTCCACAATCTCATTCTTCACCTGATGTTGTTTCCGGCGTATTTTAGCAGGTACATCAGTCTCCTTTTTCTGAAAAAATGCCTTCTTGATATCATCAGGTGAAACAATCACCGGTTGAGCCAACTCGTCATCTTTAGCGATTTCATATACCAAAGCCGGCTCACGGAAGAAATCCGATGGCTGGAAAGTATGCAATTTATAGAACTTCACCGCATCCAGCCGGAATACCTGATTAATAACCGGTTTCAGTGTAAACGAACGGTCATCCTTATAGGCTAACAATTGAACAGCAATCTGTTCCATCTGATTCAAATCACCTTTCGTGAATTCTTCCAGATGCATCTTCATGTTCGGTTTGACTGTTCCACGGCTACGAAGTCTCCATTCTTTACCTTCTGCCGACAGATACAGATAATCAATGAAATAATTACTGTCATTCACCAGATAAGCATCGAAAGCCGTTGTTGAAATAGCTTTCACATCTTGAGGTACATAAGCCAACAGTACATTCAGTACATCATTACCCCGAATTTCAGGAGCCCGGTAAGTGATAGGCTTTTCTTCCTCCTCTTCTTCTTCCTCCTCAACTTCCGGAGCGACAGGTTTTGCCGATTTCAATGGAATGTTATATTCATCTGTCTGGATAACCACACACTCACGGATAAGCATCGGTATCTCGAAACCATCCTCATCTTCCACCAAGGCGATGTCTTTCCCACGAAATCCACGCACGATTCCGCCTCCCACTTCACTCAGGAAACGGACTTTATCACCTATTTTCATATCTTTCGTTTTTTTGTTTCTACAAAAGTAAGTACTTTTGCCAAGATAATGAAACAAACCATGGAAGAAACCAAACATATTAAGATAAGCGATTATAATTATCCCCTCCCCGACGAACGTATTGCCAAATTTCCTCTCCCTGTACGCGACCAGTCCAAACTATTGGTCTACAGACATGGAACAGTCAGCGAATCTCACTTCACCTCGTTACCGGACTATCTGGAGGCAGGCGAACTCATGATTTTCAATAACACCAAGGTTATACAGGCACGTCTGCATTTCCGCAAAGAGACAGGTGCCCTCATCGAGATTTTCTGTCTGGAGCCCATTCAGCCAAACGACTATGTACTGAATTTCCAGCAGACCCATCACGCAGCCTGGCTGTGTATGGTAGGTAACCTGAAGAAATGGAAGGAAGGTCCGTTGCACAAGGAAATGACCGTCAAAGGGAAACCGTTGGTGTTAACTGCTACCCGTGGAAAATGTTTGGGAACCAGCCATTGGGTAGATTTTACCTGGGATAATCCGGAAGTTACCTTCGCCGATATTCTGGAAGTCTTCGGTGAATTACCGATTCCTCCTTATTTGAACCGGGAAACGACCGAAAGTGACAAAGAAACCTATCAAACCGTCTATTCAAAGATAAAAGGCTCGGTAGCCGCACCGACCGCCGGACTCCATTTTACTGAACGGGTACTGGATGCCTTGAAAAAGAAAGGGCTAGACCTGGAAGAAGTTACTCTACATGTAGGAGCAGGAACATTCCGGCCAGTTAAAAGCGAAGAAATAGAAGGTCACGAAATGCACACCGAATATATATCTGTCAACAAACAGACGATAGAGAAACTGCTGGCACATAATGGTGAAGCTGTAGCGGTAGGAACTACGTCGGTCCGTACCCTGGAAAGCTTATATTATATAGGTGTAACCACACATATGCAACCGGATGCCAGTCAGGAGGAACTGCACGTCAAACAATGGCAGCCGTACGAAACCCATCCGGAACTGACTACCGTAGAGGCGCTGCAATCCTTATTGGATTATATGAACCGCCATCAGCTGGATACCCTGCATACCAGTACACAAATTATCATCGCACCGGGATATACCTATAAAATCGTGAAGAAGATGGTCACTAATTTCCATCAACCTCAAAGCACTTTGCTGTTGCTGGTTTCTGCTTTTGTAAAAGGTGACTGGCATACCATTTATGATTACGCCCTGGCCCACGATTTCCGTTTCTTGAGCTACGGCGATTCCTCTCTACTGATTCCTTAATATTCAGGGAAACAGAAAGATTGACAGATTCTATTTCGGACGACACTTTGTCAGTCCAATATTTCATTACAATTACTAAAGAGCCCTCACTCTTGATGCAAGTCAAGAAAAATGGCTCTTTTTTTATTTTCCGGCTCATCAATACTTGTTTTCCAATAAAAGGTCCTACATTTGTGTCGTACAACATAAAAACGATAAATGGATTGAGAAAAAACATCAATCCACAGGTAAAAAGAAAGGATAACAACAAGCTTCTTCGTGAGAAGAAAGCAGACAACTAACAATTTAATTAAACATTTTAAAGGAGTTTTATTATGAGACAAGTAAAAAGTTTGCTCCGTACTGTCAAGAAGAACTTGCAGTGGAGCGCAAGAGCTATGTATGGACAGTATGACAAATGAATTGTCCAATAAAAAAATGAACATTTAAGGTAGAAACCATAAAGAAGAAGCTGCCGGCACAGAAAAGTCCGGTAACTTCTTCTTCTTTTTTATGCCTTTTCCTCATTCATTATTTTCCCAAATAATCCGTACCTTTGCATAAATTAAGATTAAGGATAGAATCAATCATGAAAGATAATAACGAAGAAATGTTTCCCATCGTAGACGAAGAAGGGAATATCACGGGAGCCGCTACACGA
>URWP01000023.1 GCA_900551645.1 uncultured Bacteroides sp. | reverse complement strand
TGGAACGGTTGATGAAGACACGTACTACCATTGCCATTGCCCACCGTCTTTCTACCATCAAGAATGCCGACCAGATTTACGTTCTGTATGAAGGACAAATCGTAGAAAACGGCAAGCACGAAGAACTGCTGGCCAAAAACGGTTATTACAAACGACTGAACGACATGCAGGCTCTGTAAAGCCTGACAGACATTATACGCATCGGGCCGGTATATCTTCCTCAGATATATCGGCCCGATACTTTTTCCACTGATAGATTCAATCAATATTTCCCTAACTTCTCACGGACACCATCCCGATAGGCTTTCCAGAATTTTGCTACATCACGCAAGGTATACACATCCTTAAAAGGAGCTGTCACCAGCGCTATCGCCATATATCCCAATACTGCATGGAAACTGCGCAGGTAACGTACGGCCCAGTTTTTACCATACCGATGATTCAGATAAGCAGCGTTTCTGATCTGATAGAAGCGTTTCCATTTTTTTTTCTTACTGCGTTGTTCCCAGTTATCGCTGGAGAAGAATTTCTCTTTGTCCATCAAAGCCGAAGGAATATACAGAATCTTATATCCGGCCAAGACTGCACGCAGGCAATAATCCGTATCGTCACAGAAAATGAACAAATCCTTGTTCGGAAGTCCGATAGCCTCCACCGCTTCCCGACGGATGCAGAGCCCCTCGAATGCCGTTCCACAGATTTCAACCGGCGCATCCACCTGCTGCTTTTTCAGTTTTTTCTGATACATAGAAGCAAAAGGATTGGTCAGATTTACCTGCCGGAAATCATTGGTGAAAATGTTTCCTTCCATTAACCGGCGTGGAGCCAGAATACCTACAGAGGGATCGTCAGCATGCTGTAGCAGATGTTCCATACAGTCGGCCCGCGGAAAAACATCATCATCCATACACCATATCCAATCGGCTTTTAACTGGCAGGCATGCTGAATACCCCGATAAAACCCGCCAGACCCGCCAACATTTTCCTGATGGATAACAATCAGGTCTTTCTGCTCTTTCAGCCATTCGGTTGTACCGTCTGTACTTCCATTATTGACAACTACAATCGATTGAACCGGCCGATTGGCTCTCAGGCACGACAAATTACGCTTCAACAATTCTCTTCGGTTATATGTAACCACTACAGCAACAACATTCATAAGCATCTTAATAAAGTCCGTCAATCTTTCCCGGTTGTGTACTCCGGTACGCCACCATCAGTCTATAACACTCCTCGGCATCAAATCCGCGACGCTTTGCGTACTCGTCGGCCAATATCCGGTGCATGTGAGGAGTAGCCGGCAAACGTTCCAGATTCTTGCAACCAGCCTTCATATCCAATGGCCCGATAGCCAACCTGTTCAGGTCCACAATCTCGATGGCTATTCCATGCTCTGTTTTCCCGAACAGGATGTTTCCTCGTCCGTAATCCTTGTGGGCATAACCATGTTCATGAAGCAAGGCAGTAGTAGCACCGACAGCCCGAAGCACCTCGTCTTCATAAGCAAACTTCTGTTTGAAGAGTGCTTCGTATGTATATGGACAAGGCGATTCATACGTTACATAATAGCTCCGGTCGAACATCAGCCCCTTGCGGATATTCAAATATCCTACCGGACGGGGAGTTCCCACTCCGATATTCAGAAACATTTGGGCATGCACAAACGAACGCTTGGCTTTCGATGGACGGAAAACGCCGTATACCCAGCGGTTAATGATATTCGGGGTATGAAAAGCCTTGATGACAAAGGTATTTCCCTGATAAGTTATCTTTCTCAATTCATTCCTTCCTTTGTGAATGACAATACCTTCGCCTTTAGCAAAACGCTCCGGCACAGAAAGCATAAAATCACGTAACTGTTCACAGTCCGGACTCAAAACCAGCGTCTGATGATTTATAATACTCATACGTTACAGCTTAAATTTTATCCAGACCCTTTGTATATTTCAACCAGTAATATTTCAACGGATTCTTATACTTCAACTGCTTCCATGGCCGGCTTCCGTGCGGACGATGCCAGACAGGCAACACTGTAAACAGGTAATTCTGAAAACCTTTTTTCAGCGCTTCGTGAGAAATCGTTACATCATACCAGTTTTTAGTCGCATCCAACTCATGGAAATCGAAAGCCTTCAGAAATGCAGGTGTCAACAGGGAACAACAGAAACTGCAATGTTTCTTCTCCGGATAGACCTTTCCTTCATTCCCTTTAGCATGCAGGTACGGATAATTGATGATTCCAGCCTCATCGACTGTAACCGCAGCGGCAATCGCACAATCCGGACGGGCCGATGCGCCATCGAACAAGCCCTGCAGGGTATCCTTCTTGACTACCACATCCGATTCCACAATCAACAACCCCGCATCTGCCTCGATGGCCTCCTGCTGGGTCTTCTGAAGAACCAACAAATAATTCGGTGAGGGATGGTCAGTCAAATCGGACAAATTGACCAAACGGAAACCCATCTTTTTCGACTGCTCTTCCAGAATCCGTGTATTTTCTTCGGTACTGAAATCATTATATACCGTATATGTATAAGGAACAGTCAGTTCCGATTGCAGAATCGCTTTTACCGTTTCCAAAGTAAACTCGATAGAATCTTTAACTGGTGTGATAATATGCAGACTTTTCATGCTCATATAGTTTGTAGTTCTTCTTTGCACAGTTTTAAGGCAGCCTCTATCGTATCATCCATATCGGCATACGTATATTGGGCGAGACGTCCTCCGAACAGAATCTTTTCTTCTTTCCGGGCCAACTCCTGATATTTACTGAATATTTCTGAATTACGGGTATCATTAACCGGATAATAAGGTTCTTTACCGGGAGCGAAACTGTCCGGGTACTCATACGTAATAACTGTTACCGGCTGATTACCGAACTCAAAATGTTTATGTTCAATAATTCGGGTATAAGGAATCTCCCGCTCCGTATAATTGACTACAGCATTTCCCTGGAAATCTTCCATATCCAACAGTTGCTGTTCGAATCGCAGACTCCGGTATTCCAATGCCCCGCAACAGTAGTTATAGAATTCATCGATACATCCGGTAAACAAAGTCTTCTCAGCCATTCCCTCCCAACGGGTACGGTCTTTGAAATAATTGACACCGAGTTTTACTTCCGAATTCTCGAGCAACTTATCTATCAAGACATTATACCCTCCTTTTGGAATACCCTGATACGCATCATTGAAATAATTGTTATCAAACACAAAGCGGAAAGGAATCCGTCTGATAATGAATGGAGGAAGTTCTGTAGCTGAACGGCCCCATTGTTTCTCCGTATATCCCTTAATCAGATAATTGTAGATATCCTCACCACACAATTTCAATGCCTGTTCTTCCAGATTAGCTGGTTCTGCAATGCTCTGATAACGACTACGCTGCTCTTCTATCTTTGCCTTAGCTTCTGCCGGTGTCTTTACGCCCCACAGCTGATAAAAGGTATTCATATTGAATGGAAGATTATAAAGTCTACCTCCGAAACAGGCTAAAGGAGCGTTTGTAAACCGGTTGAACTCAACAAGCCGGTTGACATATTCCCAAATTTCCTTGTTATCTGTGTGAAAGATGTGAGCTCCGTATTTATGTACATGGATGCTTGCCACATCATCGCAATATACATTTCCTCCACGATGCTCCCGCTTATCGATTACCAGACAGCGTTTCCCGAGCTTCGTCGCTTCATGAGCAAAGACTGCACCGAACAGACCGGCTCCAACAATCAGATAGTCATATTGTTTCATTAGCAATCATGTTTATGGGACAAAGATAGGAATAAAATAGGACTTATCACGTTCCATGAAGTCCGAAAGAAAGTATCCCAGCAAAATTAAAATCAAAAAAGCGCTCAAACGGACCTACCGGACAGTGTTTTTTTTTTTACCTTTGCCATCCAATTCCATAAAAGGCGACATGAAAGTAATCGTAGACAACAAAATCCCTTACATCCAGGGAATCATCGAGCAACTGGCCGATGAAGTAATATATCTTCCGGGAAAAGCCTTTACCCCCGAAATCGTCAAAGATGCGGATGCCTTGCTCACCCGTACCCGTACACATTGCGACCGTCAACTGTTAGCAGGAAGCCGGGTAAAGTTCATCGGAACAGCTACTATCGGATTCGACCATATCGATACAGAGTATTGTAAAGAGGCAGGTATCACCTGGAGCAATTGCCCGGGATGCAATGCCGGAGCTGTGGAACAATACATTCACGCTGTTCTACAATTGCTCCAACGCGAAAAAGGGATAAATTTACAGAATTCATGCCTGGGTATCGTAGGAGTAGGCCATGTAGGAAGCCGTATCGACCGGCTGGCCAAGCATCTGAACATGCGTGTCCTGCACAATGATCCTCCTCGAGCCAATCAGGGAGAAAAGGGTTTCTGTAGTCTACAGCAAATAACAGAAGAATGCGACATCATCAGCTTCCATACGCCACTGATAACAGAAGGTATTTATAAAACTTTTCATCTGGCAGACAATGATTTCTTCCATCTATTGAAAAAGAAACCTTACATCATCAACACCTCACGTGGAGAGGTCATTGACACCCAGGCTATCCTGACAGCACTGCATGAAGGAAGCATTTCCGGAGCAGTCATCGACGTATGGGAAAACGAACCGGATATCAACCGGGAACTGTTGGACAAGGTCTTCATTGGTACTCCTCACATCGCCGGTTATTCGGCAGACGGCAAAGCCAATGCTACCCGCATGGTATTGGAAGCTTATTGCCGCTTCTTTGGAAAAGAAATGAAATTCAAGATTGCACCTCCTGAAATCCCTCATGAGACCTATACCCCCAATGAAAAACTCCGCATCCTGCAACAATACAATCCTCATCGGGATTGCGAAGCTTTACGGGCCCACCCTGAACGCTTCGAACAGTTACGGGGGGATTATCCACTGAGAAGAGAATAATCAAAATAAATAGACTTTATTGCCAAGTGCATATTCATACAATGCAATAAGTCAGTCATTAATCAATCAATACCCGAATTTACCTGTTTTCAAGACTTTCGCGTGCACACAACCTATAAAATTGTGCAAAAAACAGCATTTATTTGCCTGAATATTTGCTTAGAACAAGAAATATTTATTCCTTTGCACCGAAAAATAAAACAAAATATTCTATTTATAAACTTAAAAATTGAAAATTATGTCTGAAATCGCATCAAAAGTACAGAAAATTATCGTTGATAAATTGGGCGTAGAAGAATCAGAAGTTGTTGCTACTGCTAGCTTTACAAACGACCTGGGTGCAGACTCATTGGATACAGTAGAATTGATTATGGAATTCGAAAAAGAATTCGGTATCTCTATTCCTGATGATCAGGCAGAAAAAATCCAGACTGTAGGTGACGCTATCTCTTACATCGAAGCTAACGCAAAATAATTAATTCTTTATGGAATTAAAAAGAGTAGTAGTAACAGGTCTTGGTGCGCTGACTCCAGTAGGGAACACAGTTCCTGAATTCTGGGAAAATCTGGTAAACGGAGTAAGCGGAGCAGGACCTATTACTCATTTTGACGCATCCAAGTTCAAGACTCAATTTGCTTGCGAAGTAAAAAACTTCAATGCGACCGATTTCATCGACCGTAAAGAAGCACGCAAGATGGACTTATATACACAATACGCCATCACCGCAGCGAAAGAAGCCGTAACCGATGCTGGAATTGATGTAGAAAAAGAAGACTTAAACAGAATCGGTGTCATCTTCGGAGTAGGTATCGGTGGTATCCATACTTTCGAAGAAGAAGTGATGAGTTATGCACAGACAAAAGACACTATCGGTCCGCGTTTCAATCCATTCTTCATTCCAAAGATGATTGCAGACATCGCATCCGGACACATCTCTATGATTTACGGATTCCATGGTCCTAACTTTACTACCACCTCGGCATGTGCCTCTTCTTCAAATGCTATTGCTGATGCATTCAATTATATCCGTTTAGGAAAGGCTAACATGATTGTAACAGGTGGTGCTGAAGCAGCCATCTTCCCGGCAGGTGTAGGAGGCTTCAATTCCATGAATGCTTTGTCTACCCGCAACGATGATCCTTCACATGCTTCTCGTCCGTTCAGCGCAAGCCGTGACGGTTTTGTAATGGGTGAAGGTGCTGGCTGTTTGATTCTGGAAGAACTGGAACACGCTAAAGCACGCGGTGCTAAAATTTACGCTGAATTGGCTGGAACCGGTGCATCTGCCGATGCTTATCATATCACAGCCTCTCATCCGGAAGGTCTGGGTGCGAAACTGGTGATGTCAAGTGCACTGGAAGATGCTGGCCTGAAACCAGAAGATATTGACTACATCAACGTACATGGAACTTCTACTCCTGTAGGTGATATCTCAGAAGTAAAAGCTATTCAGGCTCTTTTCGGAGAACACGCCTATAAACTGAACATCAGCTCTACCAAGTCTATGACTGGTCACTTGCTGGGAGCAGCAGGAGCAGTAGAAGCTATTGCCAGCGTATTGTCTGTAAAGAACGACGTTGTACCTCCTACCATCAATCATGAAGAAGGCGACAATGATGAAAACATTGATTATAACCTGAACTTCACATTCAATAAAGCACAGCACCGTACGGTTCGTGCAGCATTGAGCAATACATTTGGTTTTGGTGGTCACAATGCATGTGTAATCGTTAAAAAATACACCGAATAAACTGTGTTTGACAATATTACAGATAAGATAAGACTTCTCTTCCGGAAGGATAAGGAGCCTTATCTTTGTTTTTATAGGATGTTGGGATTTTATCCACGAAACATTGACATCTACCAACAAGCCTTGCTGCATAAATCATCTTCTGTCAAGGAAAAAGGACATCTGCTGAATAATGAACGTCTGGAATTTTTGGGTGATGCCATTCTGGATGCTGTAGTAGCTGACATAGTCTACAAAAGATTCGAGGGAAAACGGGAAGGCTTCCTTACAAATACCCGCTCAAAAATAGTACAGCGCGAAACGCTGAACCGTGTGGCTGTAGAAATCGGACTTGACAAACTGATTAAATACACCACCCGACAATCCTCACATAACAGCTACATGTGTGGAAATGCCTTCGAAGCACTTATCGGAGCTATTTATCTAGACCGTGGCTATCGTGCCTGTAAAAAATTCATGGAAGAGCGAATTATCGGGAAATATCTGAATCTGGAAAAGATTTCACGCAAAGAAGTCAACTTCAAGTCGAAACTTATCGAATGGAGCCAGAAGAATAAATTTGAAGTAGCATTCCAAATAGCCGGACAAACTGTAGACGAAAGCCAAAACCCGATTTTTGAAACCGTCGTCATGGTAGAGAATATTGCAGGAGGACGAGGAAAAGGATACTCAAAGAAAGAGTCCCAACAAGAAGCTGCCCACCAGACAATGGGCATGATTAAAAACGATCCCAAATTTATCGACGCTATCTTTGCAGCCAAGGCAAGCCGTGAACAAGCCGAGACACCTGCCGTAACCGAGACAGCTGATATAATTCAACCTGTAACGCCTCAAGGGATTACCCTTACGGCTGTAACTGTAGAAGAAGACATACCTACAGAAAAATATGATGACATAGAACGCATCATCAACGAAGCTGAGGAGGCAGCTTTTAAAGAAACAGAGCAAGATAAACTCTAAAAACTCAATCTTTAAAACATAAGGTTGTATCAGTATAGACAAAAGTCATTCTGATACAACCTTATGTCATTAAGACAGTTCTTATAAAGCTGATAAATATGATAAATAAAAACTCCTAACGGTATTTATATACCCTCTCATCCTGAATAACCCCTTTCCAATTCATACCGAAGGCAAAATCATATGCATGCCCTTCGCTATCTACATAAGGAATCATATCACGAGGTACATCTTCTTTCTGTTCCTCCACTGTTTTCATATCTTTCGGGAACTGGCATGGAAGTAAACCTGAAGGTTCTGCCTTACCGCTGATAATATCCAGCAGAGGTTGGTTACTGGTTCCGAAACTTACAAGAATGGCATCAGCTGCCTTTTCAAATTCCACAATAACCGGACGTGTCGCCGCCAAAACTACAATAACCGGTTTATCTTTCATCTGCCGTTTCGTTGCCTCTACCAAGGTAAGATCACCTTTATTAGCTGTTTTAATAGATTTCCCCCGATAACTGCGGTTTACGAAATTCTCTTTCACGTCTCCTCCGGCTACACTTTCTGCACGAGCGGTAGAAGCCACATAATCACTATATTGCAGGCTGATAGGGACATAGCCGTTTCCGCCCCTCTTTACATCTGCAGCATCGAATCCTGACCACTCATAGGTCCCTGTATAAAAACCAGCGCAAAATCAGCTTCCGAAGGATTATCTACCACCTGATAATAACGACCTACCAGTTCCAGACTGACCGGATAATCCCAATAATCCTTTGTCTTATTTCCAAAGAAATCCGCCACAGGTGGGAAATAGCGTTTCGGTACATATACCTTCAGTTTCTGATTTTTCAGTGGAAGCACATTATTCTTATTCTTCAGCATAACTAATGATTTGACCTGCGCCTCATACCCCTTCTTCATGAAATCCTGGTTACCTACGATCTTCTTAGTCTCAGCCGGATCCAGGTAGGGATTCTCGAATAAACCTGTACGGAACATCGGGAGAAGTAACCTGCGGGCAGATTCTCTGATACGTTGATTCCATGCTTCCTGCCCAAATTCTTTGACTCCCATGGCAAAAGCCTCCAATACAGGTTTCATAGCATTGTTACCGCCGAATTGGTCTACTCCAGCCTTCAGAGCCTCATAATGGCGCTGTACCACCGAAAGTTCTTCTACTCCCCAACACTTACCGTCGAAAGAATCAATAGCTTTATTATCGGCTGTCACCATCCAGTCGGTACAAATTATTCCGTCAAAATGATATTTTTCACGCAACAAATCCGTCAGTATATATTTACTGAAATTGTTTCCGACATTTTTCCCGGAAGGATCAATCCCATAAGAAATTGTATAATAAGGCATGATAGCTCCTGTAGTTCGTGTCGGTCCATCCAGTTTAAAAGCACCTTCTACAAAAGGTTGCAGATGGTCAGCCAGATTATTTCCCGGATAGACAGCATATTTGCCATAATTATAATGCGCATCTCTTCCCCCTTCTTCCGGTCCTCCGCTCGGCCAATGTTTAGTCATTGCTACAACACTTTCATATCCCCATCCATCTGCTATTTCCGCTTCACCTTCAGAAGTCTGAAAGCCATCGATATAGGCTCTCCCCAAGTCGGTAGTCAAATCAGGATCTCCACCAAAAGTCCCGGTAAAACGTGTCCATCGGGGTTCAGAAGCTAAGTCTACTTGTGGAGAAAGTGCTGTTGTAATACCCAATGCACGATATTCCTTTGCAGCAATTTGTCCGAACTGTTTCACCAGTTCCGGGCTGAAAGTAGCAGCTAACCCCAAGGAAGTAGGCCACTGAGAAATGTTACCTCCGGCACCGTAATTATATTCAGCATTAGCTGTCGTTTCATGACGTGGATCGGAACTGTTATTAGCCGGAATACCATGTCCCAAGCCCTCCACATAAGCCTGTACATTGTTATTCCACTGTGCAGCAATCTCCGGGCTCTGTACCTTAGTAATCAGTACCGCACGTAAATTATCATCCTTTAGAAATGCTTTCTGTTCATCGCTCAGATCCGAAGGCTTCGCACCACTTTCTTCCAACGGCTTTCCATCATAAGTAGAAGCCCCATACCCTTTCGACTGCGCGGGAATCTGCTGATGGGCACTGTATAACATCAGACCAGCAATTTCTTCATCCGAAAGTTGAGAAGCCAAATCGATGGCACGCTCCTCAAATCCTAAACGCCAGTCCTCATATTTATCCAGTTTCCCATTCCGGTTCAAATCCTTGAATGCATATCCGTCTTCTGCTATTAGTTTTACCCCTGAAGAAGGTGCATAACCTAAAATAGCTCCTCCCTCTTGTGTTACCAATATATATCCGTCTTTCGGCTCCTCATTCCATTTCTGCGATGCAGAACACGCGTTTAATCCAATCAAAGCCAATCCCATGCTCCAGACAGTCATCCAATTCTTTCTCTTTTTCATAGCATGTCATTTAAAAAGTTCAAGTAAAAATCTACTCAGATAACTACGCCAGTTTTTCCAGATATGTCCACCTTCGCTTTCATAATAGGTATACGGATAGCCATGTTCATCCAACAAATGTCGCAATGTTTTGTTCTTTTCATACAAAAAGTCCTCTTTCCCGATACCTATCCAATACAACTTCGGAGCATCGGCAAACAAGGTTTGCAGTTTTCCTTCCAGATTCTGATACATATCACTTTCGTTCTCTACTGTATTGGCAGCAGAAAACAAGCCGATATAGTCAAACATTTCCGGATAATTGGCAGAAATATACAACGTATGAAAACCACCCATAGAAAGTCCTGCCAAAGCACGGGCACGTTTCTCTTTCATAACCCTATAATGCTGTTCTACATAATTGACAATGTCAGGAAAAGACCGTTCAAACTCTCCATTTTTTCTACGCGGTTCTGTCAATGAAGGCTTGTTCATGCTGTCAGGAGCTTCTCCGGGAGCAGCCTGTTGAGAAACATTCCCATTAGGCATCACGACCAGCATCGGTCGGGCTTTTCCCTGAGCTATCAGATTATCCAAAATCTGAGTCAGTCTGCCTAATTCACTCCAGGCATTCTCATCTCCTCCCGAACCATGCAACAGATAAAGTACCGGATATGCGTCTTGACCTTTATTGTAACCGGCAGGTAAATAGATTGTCATACGTCGCTGTTCCGTACCGAGGGTCGGACTGTCATACCATTCCTTTATCAATGTTCCGTGTGGAACATCCTGTACTTTATAAATATCTCCACAACCATTGCCAACAATAAAATAATTAGAGACAGTCGCTACATCCCTGAGTTGAAATACATTATTCGGATCCGACATCTGCAAACCATCTACCCGGAATGTATAACAATACAACTCGGAATCCAAAGAATCTGTAGTATAACTCCAGAGACCATCTTCATCTTTCTGTAGACCAACCTTTCCGGGGCCCATACTCTTTCCAAAAGGAGTTTCATACAATTGAGGAGCCAGAAAATCTCCTTGAACCTCTACATTCTTTGCATTTGGAGCATAAAACCTGAAAGTTACCCGTCCATCATCCAGAACTTCTGGAGATACAATATCTGCACTCTGCCAAAGAGCCTCCTGTGCGACACAAGGCAACATACTCACAACCCAAAAATTTAAAATAGGAATAATCCGCTTATTTATAAGAGCCATACAATATTATGTTTTTCATATATTAACAAAAGTAATATACATTTCTTTACGTCCACCTTACACTCATTATTTTTCATGCATATATAAAAAACTTGCAGCGTATGGAGTCCGTTTTCTTTTCACTCTATACGCTGCAAGTTTTTATTCTGTTTATCCAAAGCAAATTCCCATACGCCTGCCCTGTAAAATCAGATCATGGTCCGGAGTTACCAGTTTAAGTTTACCAGCTACTTCCCCCAAAGGAACCGAATCAATACGATTTCCTTTCAGGGCAATCATCCGCCCAAACAGGCCTTGTGCAATCAATTCTGTTGCATGGCCTCCCATACGTGTAGCCAAATTCCGGTCGAAAGCAGTAGGACTACCTCCTCGCTGAATATATCCTAATACCGTCTCACGCGTTTCAAAACCCGTTTCATAAGCTATTTCCTCGGCTATATACTGAGCAGCCTTTTTCCCCTCCATTGTCTGGATACCTTCTGCGACAACAACAATAGAATAAGGCTTTCCCTTCTTCAGACGATTGATGATGGTATCGCCTATCCGATGAATATCATATGGTATTTCAGGCAACAGAATAATATCTCCTCCTCCGGCCATACCAGAATACAAGGCAATCCAACCGGCCTTGTGTCCCATAACCTCAATAACCATTACTCGTTGATGAGAAGTAGCCGTAGAATGCAGACGGTCTATAGCCTCCGTTGCAATGGAAACAGCCGAATCAAATCCGAATGAGATGTCAGTGCCCCATACATCATTATCAATGGTCTTAGGAATAGATACCACATTCACCCCCGATTCCATCAATTTTGCTGCAGTCTTCTGTGTACCGTTCCCACCAATACACACAATGCAGTCCAGTTCTCTATTGCGAATAGTCTTCAACATCATAGCAGGCTTATCCTCCGAAGCCGGACTCATCCGACGTTTGAATGGCTTCTCACGCGAAGTTCCTAAAATAGTCCCTCCCATATTCAGCAGACCGGTCAATGAGTTTTCAGTCAACGGTGTAATATCGTCATCCAACAACCCCCGGAATCCGTTATGGATACCGTATACTTCTATCCCATAATGATTAATCGCTGTCTTACAAACCCCACGGATTGTGGCGTTAATACCCGGACAGTCACCACCAGAAGTTAAAATTCCTATCTTCATATTTCTTCCCAATTGAGATTGTAACGTAAAGGTATACAAAAATGTGCTGAAATACCTATATTACGAAAAAAATAATAAACCATACCTCTAATTTAATTAGAAATACCCTACCTTTGCACGGATAAGGATTGAAACATTACGACCAATGAATTCAACGAAATTAATAAGGAATTTATTCTGTTCCAGACAAAAAGAAATCGATTTATATGCCACTCAGGCAGAAGCGATTCAGAACCGAATATTCCACAAACTGATACAACATTCCAGCGCCACCGAATGGGGGCGTAAATATTCTTATGCACAGATAAAGGAATATACTGATTTCCAGCATGTACCTGTCCAGACCTACGAAGATGCCAAAGGATACATTGACCGTATGCGTCACGGAGAAAAAGATATACTATGCCCAGGAAAAGTTATCTGGTATGCCAAATCATCAGGTACCACCAATGATAAAAGTAAATTCATTCCGGTAAGTCCGGAAGGATTGAAAAATATCCATTATCGGGGTGGAACGGATGCGGTAGCCTTATATCTTCGGGAAAACCCGGAAAGCCGATTCTTCTCCGGTAAAGGACTGATTCTAGGTGGAAGTCATAGCCCGAACTACAATGTAAAAGACAGCCTGGTAGGTGATCTTTCGGCCATTCTGATACAGAATATCAACCCGTTAGTCAATCTTATCCGTGTACCAAACAAAGAAATAGCCCTGCTGAGCGACTTTGAAGAAAAAGTAGAACGTATTGCCGAGACTACTATCCATGCCAATGTAACCAACCTGTCCGGAGTCCCTTCGTGGATGCTGGCAGTCATCAAGCGTATCCTTGAAAAAACCGGTAAAAAACATTTGAATGAAGTATGGCCGAACCTGGAAGTGTTCTTCCACGGAGGAGTCTGCTTCACTCCTTACCGCGAGCAATACAAACAGCTGATTCCGAGTGATAAGATGCACTACATGGAAACTTATAACGCCAGCGAAGGATTCTTTGGTCTGCAAAACGACCTGCACGACCCTGCCATGACACTGATGATAGACTACGATGTATTCTATGAATTCATCCCCATGGACGAACTAGACAACCCGAAACCGAATATTGTACCGCTTTGGGGAATAGAAATCGGTAAGAACTATGCCATGCTTATCAGTACCTCCTGCGGTCTTTGGCGATACATGTTGGGAGATACCGTCCGGTTCACCCAGAAAGATCCGTATAAATTCATCATTTCCGGACGTACCAAACACTTCATCAATGCCTTTGGGGAAGAATTGATGGTGGACAACGCGGAAAAAGGATTAGTTCGTGCCTGTCAGGAAACAGGAGCACAAGTATTGGAATATTCGGCAGCACCGGTATTCATGGATGCAAATGCCAAATGTCGCCACCAGTGGCTTATCGAGTTCAGTGTAATGCCGGATTCTATCGAAAAATTCCGTCACATACTGGATACAGCCTTACAAGAAATCAACTCCGATTATGAGGCCAAACGCCACAAAGACATCACCCTCCAGGAACTGGAAATCATCGTAGCCCGCCCGGGACTTTTCCACGACTGGCTGAAACAAAAAGGGAAGTTAGGTGGGCAACACAAAGTACCTCGCCTGAGCAACAATCGTGAGTATATCGAAGAAATGTTGAAATTAAATTAAAAAACTACGGGGATTCATAAAAATTTCTCTTCTTTGTGAATCCCTGTTTCTATTAGCTATTGATAAATCATCTGACTATACATGAAGCCTATTCCGAAATATATTGCTATTCTACTTGTACTGATTGGATTTTATGCATGCGCCAGCCAAGGAACCCCCGACGGAGGGCCGTATGACGAAACTCCCCCAAAGTTCGTACGTGCCACCCCTGAGCCGAATGCTACCAACAACACCCGTAAGAAAATCTCCATCGAATTCGATGAATATATCAAACTGGAAAATGCTTCGGAAAAAGTAATCATCTCTCCTCCTCAAAATGAGGCTCCAGAGGTAAAGACCAGCGGACGCAGTGTAGTCGTAGAATTTTTTGACACACTGAAAGCCAATACGACCTATACCATCGATTTTGGTGATGCTATTGTGGATAATAATGAAGGTAATCCGATGGGGAACTTTGCCTATGCATTTTCTACCGGATCAACAATTGATACCATGGAAGTATCCGGTACCGTACTGAACGCACAAGACTTGGAACCCATTAAAGGCATTCAGGTAGGCCTTCATCGGAATTTGAATGATTCAGCCTTCACTACTCTGCCTTTCGACCGTATTTCACGTACAGACAGCCGCGGGCACTTTACTATCAAAGGAATTGCTCCAGGTAAATACCGCATCTATGCCCTGATGGACGGAAACCAGAATTACCTGTTCGATTCAAAGACTGAAGCGATAGCGTATCTGGATTCTCTTATCATCCCCAGCATGGAAGGAGCCGTTCGTCAAGACACCATCTGGCACGAAAACGACTCTCTGCACTTCGACACCATACGGGAGGTTAAATATACCCGGTTCCTTCCGGATAACATCATCCTGCGTGCATTCAAGGAAGAGAATACCCTCCAGTACCTGGCCAAAAGCGAACGTGAACAACTGAACCGCTTCTCACTGTACTTCAGTGCTAAGGCCGACACCCTTCCTACCATCAAAGGCCTGGACTTCGACGACAAGGACGCTTTTGTCATCGAAAAGACAGCCGGTAACGACACCATTCGATATTGGCTGAGAGACACTACCTTATGCGAACGTGACACTTTGACGCTTCAACTGACTTATCTGGCAACAGATACCCTCGGACAATTGGTTCCGAAAACTGATACACTCCGTATGACCAACAAGATTGACAAGAAGCGACGTATGGCTCTGGCAGAAGAAGAACGGAAGAAAGCAGAAAAAGAGCAGAAAAAGAAAGCTAAACAAGGAGATACCCTCGAAGTAGCCAAGACCGAATTCCTTCAGATGACAGTAGATGCTCCTTCTTCGATGGATATCAACCGAAATATCGTACTGAAATTCGAAGAACCGGTAGAACGGATTGATACCAGCGCTTTCCACCTAGCAGTCATGGTAGATTCTGTCTGGCAAGACATCCCCTTCCTTGTTCAGGCAGATACAGTACTTCCCCGACAATATCAGATACTGGCTGATTGGCAGCCTGAACAGGAATACCAGCTTAAGATAGACTCCATGGCTATCCAAGGATTATACGGCCTGCATACCGATAAAGTAGAAAACAAGATAAAAATCAAAGCATTGGCCGAGTACGGTACACTGTACCTGAACATCCGGGGAGAAGGGCCACACGCCATCGTACAACTGTTGAACTCCAATGATGCCGTCATCCGCCAGCAACCCGTCAGCGACAAGCATACATGTGATTTCTATTTCCTGCAGCCGAGTACCAAATACTATATCCGCCTGTTCAACGATACGAACAACAACGGGAAATGGGATACAGGCGACTATAAGAATAAAATCCAGCCGGAAGAGGTCTACTACTTCCCTAAAGTGTGGGAAATGAAAGCCAACTTCGATTTTGAAGAAACATGGGACCTGAAGAGTACTCCACTTGACAAGCAAAAGTTGGACGAAATCAAAAAACAGAAACCCGATGAAGCCAAGAAAGTAAAAGACCTGAATAAAGAGCGAGCCCGTAAATTAGGAAGAACAACATGATCAAGAAATGGATGATTTGTCTATGCCTTCTCATCGGAGGGCTGACAGCAAAAGCACAATGTGGCGCCATCAACGATGCCATCAAACCTGGTGAAACACTTTCATACGAACTGAAGTTCAACTGGAAATTCATCTGGTTTAATGTAGGATGGGCGCAGATGAATGTCCATCAGACAGAATACAAAGGCAAGAAATGTCTGCAGACAGACCTGCTTACGTTTACCAACAAGCGGGCGGACCGCTGGTTCAAAATGAGAGATACCTTGACATGTATCACTACAGACGACCTGATTCCTCTTCATTTCCGTAAAGCCGCTGAAGAAGGGAAGAGATATTCTATCGACGAAGTAAACTTCAGTTACCGGAACGGAAAATGCATTGTTGACCAACAGCGCACTTTACGTGGAGAAACGAACAAACGCCACGACGAAATGAGCGTCTGTGTATACGACATGCTTAGTATCCTCCTGCAGGCACGTTCGTACGATGCCTCTGATTACAAACCGGGACAGAAAATTCTCTTTTCAATGGCTACAGGCAGGGAAATCGAGAAACAGACCCTTATCTACCGGGGAAAGGAGAACTACAAGGCCGAAAATGATGTTACCTACCGCTGCCTGGTCTTTTCACTGGTAGAATACAAAGATAAGGAAGAAAAAGAAGTAATTACCTTCTATGTAACTGACGACCGGAACCATCTTCCGGTACGGCTGGATATGTATCTGAACTTCGGTTCAGCCAAGGCTTTCCTGACCAATATCAAAGGCAATAAATATCCGTTGACTTCCATCATCGAGAAGAAATGATATTCTCTCTTCAGGAAAGGCTGTATTTCATATTTTGTTATTCCTCTGTAGAAAATCGCTGTTTTCTGCAGGGGAAATTTTTGTGCTGAAGAATTTTATTATCTTTACCACAAATTCAAGCACCCATGATATGAAAAAAATCAAGCTAGGACTTCTACCACAAATTCTGATTGCCATCGGACTGGGTATTGCTGCCGGAACCGTTTCACCGGCCCTTCCTGTACGCGTATTCGTGACATTCAATGCCCTTTTCAGCCAATTCCTGAACTTCATCATTCCACTGATTATTGTAGGACTTGTCACTCCAGCCATTGCCGACATAGGGAAAGGTGCAGGAAAAATGCTGGTAGCCACCGTCCTTCTGGCTTATGGTGCAACCCTGTTTTCCGGTTTCCTCTCATATGGTGTAGGAGAAACATTTTTTCCCGACCTCATCACACAGAACATTCCGTTATCGGAAATCAGTGAAGCCAAAGGTGTTGCTCCATTCTTTACCATATCAATACCGGAACCTCTCAATGTGATGACAGCTCTCGTCATGGCCTTTACAGTCGGACTCGGACTGGCACATCTGGACACCGGTTTCCTGAAAAATGCCTGCAACGATTTCAAGGAAATCATCGTCAAAACCATACAGGCTGTTATACTTCCTTTACTTCCCATTTATATCTTTGGTATCTTCTTTAACATGACCCACTCCGGACAAGTATTTCATGTTCTGGTGGTCTTCGTCAAGATTATCGGAATAATTTTCCTCATGCATATCTTCCTGCTGATATTCCAGTATTGCATTGCCGGACTGTTGGTACGCAAGAATCCGTTCCGCCTGCTAGGGAAAATGATGCCGGCCTATTTCACTGCTTTAGGTACACAATCCTCTGCTGCCACCATTCCGGTTACTTTAAAACAAACCATCCGGAACGGAGTACACGAAGGAATTGCAGGATTTGTAATTCCCCTGTGTGCCACTATCCACCTTTCTGGAAGTACCATGAAAATTGTAGCCTGTGCACTGGCATTAATGATGATGCAGGACATCCCATACGATTTCCAAATGTTTGCCGGCTTCATATTCATGCTGGGAGTAACTATGGTAGCCGCTCCCGGGGGTCCCGGGTGGAGCCATCATGGCTTCTCTCGGTATTCTGTCGTCCATGTTGGGATTTGACGAAAACGCACAGGCCTTGATGATTGCCTTGTACATCGCCATGGACAGTTTCGGCACAGCGTGCAATGTGACTGGCGACGGGGCCCTAGCCCTCATCATCGACAAATGGTTCGGTCCGTCCAAATCTAAAAACCAGTAATCAGGAAATAACTGATTACAAAAGATATACCTAAAACAACAGAAGGCCGTCTCCTCATAAAAGAGTGACAGCCTCCTATTGTTTTTATGTACAATGAAAAATTACTTGTTCAGTTTCCAGGTAAATCCGTCTTTAGTGTCTTTTACCTCAAAGCCCAAAGCAGCCAGATTGTCACGAATCTTGTCACTTGTAGCCCAATCCTTGTTGGCCTTGGCCTGCATACGCTGTTCCAGCAACATATCCACAACTTTACCGTAAGCTTCCTCACGGGCAGCATTGTTCTCAGCCTCAGCCTTCAGACCCAAAATATCGAAAACAAAGAGATGGAATACCTCCTTCAGTTCTTCCAAGTCGGCCTCACTGATACTTGCCTTCTTGTCGATGACCGTATTGATCATACGGGTCGCATCAAACAGATGAGAGATGACAATCGGCGTATTCAGGTCATCGTTCATGGCTTCGTAACATTTTTCACGCAGTCCAGCCGGTTCGATACCCGAAGTCGTCTTCGCCGGTGTAATGCGTTCCAGGTTCTTCACACCTTCCAACAGACGTTCCAGACCCTTTTCGGCAGCCTGCAACGCTTCGTTACTGAAGTCCACTGTACTACGGTAATGAGCCTGAAGGATAAAGAAACGGATGGTCATCGGCGAATAAGCCTGAGCCAGCAACTTATTCGATCCGGTAAAGAATTCATCCAGGGTGATGAAGTTACCCAAAGACTTACCCATCTTCTGTCCGTTAATGGTAATCATGTTGTTATGCATCCAGTAGCGTACCATGTCATGTCCCTGTGAAGCGACACTCTGTGCAATTTCACATTCGTGGTGCGGGAAAATTAAGTCCATACCTCCACCGTGGATATCAAATGTCTCACCCAGGTATTTCCGTCCCATAGCAGTACATTCACAATGCCAGCCAGGGAAACCGTTGCTCCATGGGGAAGGCCAGCGCATGATGTGTTCCGGCTGCGCGCATTTCCAAAGGGCGAAATCGGCTGGATTATGTTTTTCCTGCTGACCGTCCAGCTCGCGGGTCGTATTGATGACATCGTCCAGGTTACGTCCGGACAGCTTTCCGTAGTGATGATCTTTGTTATATTTGGCTACATCGAAGTAAACGGAACCCTGACTCTCGTAAGCATAACCGTTCTTCAGGATTTCCTCTACCAACTGAATCTGCTCGATAATGTGTCCGGAAGCGTGCGGTTCAATGCTGGGTGGTAAAACATTCAGCGCTTCCATGGCCTTGTGATAACGGTTCAAGTAATATTGTACCACTTCCATCGGTTCCAATTGCTCCAGACGAGCCTTCTTGGCAATCTTGTCTTCACCGTCATCGGCATCATGCTCCAAATGACCTACATCGGTAATGTTCCGAACATAGCGCACCTTGTATCCCAAGTGAGTGAGGTAACGGAACAGAATATCGAAGGTGATGGCAGGGCGTGCATGACCCAGATGAGCATCGCCATACACAGTAGGACCACATACATACATGCCTACATGCGGAGCATGCAAAGGAACGAACGCTTCCTTGGTACGGGTCAGTGTATTGTAAATGATTAGTCTATTTTCCATAATGATTCCATTGTTAAATGTGCAAATTTATAAATTATATACAGAAAAGCGTGATTTCTTATACAAAAATCACGCTTCAGTTTTCCTTTTTCTATCTGAAGAAACGGGAATACATTTTCATATCCAATACGCAAGGCTACCCCCGAGGTTATCATAAAATTACATTTTTATTACAGAAAACCATCTCCAAGCAAGAAAAAAATGGAATCAGTTAATAAAACTTTCACAGTTACAAGCAACCCTTAAACTATGTTATGAAACATAAGAATATAATTGGATTATTTGCTCGTTTTACAGGATTCCGTATCTTTGCATCGTGTTTTTCATAGTATTAGATTTTAAGGTTAACAAAGGTTGGAGTACAGCGGTACTCCTTTTTTTATATCCATAAGTAAAGTACCATTTGTCGGTTCCGATATTTTTCACAACTTTATTCTTCAACCTCTCAAGCAGAAAATATCTTCCACCTCTAATTCTTAACAAACCTAGAAACTAAATAAGAATTCCTTAAAACATGTTATTAAACATGATTTTTAAGCTCCATTACTTGCATATATCCAGGTATTCCGTACCTTTGCATTGTGTTTTTCATAGTATTAGATTTAAGGTTAACAAAGGTTGG